>JAUVNV010000055.1 GCA_030599515.1 Acidimicrobiia bacterium | reverse complement strand
GACCTCACAGTGAATCTGATCACCGGCTTCATCGGGTTCTTCGCACTCTCAGGGATGCTCCTTCTCCTGCCGTTCTACCTGACCGACGTGATCGGACTGTCGCCACGTGGCATCGGATTCGTTCTCGGAGCGATCCCCATCACGATGGGCATCGTGGCCCCGATGTCCGGCACGCTCTCGGACCGGATCGGATCGAGGCCGGTCACGGTTGCCGGACTCGCCCTCATGACCGTCGCGTACGGAATCGCGGGTTTCTGGCTGGAGGGTGCCACGACAGCCCTCATCGTCGTCATCGTTGGTCTCATCATCGGCCTCGGATTCGGGATCTTCCAATCCCCCAACAACTCGGCCATCCTGGGGTCGGTCCCCTACGATCAACTCGGCGTCACCTCAGGCATGCTGACCATCAACCGCACGACGGCGAGCGTCACCGGTATCGCCGTCCTCGGAGCGCTGTGGGCGGCCCGGACTGCCGTCTACGCGGGCGGCGGAGAGGTCGCCGACGCGCCTGCGATCGCACAGGCCGCCGCGCTGGCGGACACGATGATCGTCGCCACGGTCCTCGTCGGTTTCGCCCTGCTCCTGGCCCTGTGGGCGTGGAAGAGCAAACGGCACGAAGACGCCTGATCACACCTGAGGCAGCGGATCAGAGCCGGGCGATACGATCGACGACTAGGTCGATGAATCCCTGGCGGTCGACGTCGGACATGACCATCGCGTTGGCCTCGACACCGGTCACGCCCCACCAATCGACCACCGTCTGACCGACGGTGAGTTCCGACTCGGTCTCCACATCGACGCGGCAGGCTTTGCCGGAGAAGAGTTCCGGATCGATCAGGTAGGCGATCACGCACGGGTCGTGGAGCGGTGCCCCCGTAAATCCGTACTTCTCGATGTCATGGCGTTCGTAGTAGTCGAGCATTCCGGCGACGGCGTCGCCGACCGGCGTGTCGATCGCCCGCACCCGATCGAGATCCTCCGGCAGCATCAGCGCCTTGTGCGTCACATCGAGCGGGAACATCGTGATCGGGGCGCCGCTGTTGAACACGAGAGCGGCAGCGTCGGGATCGACGTAGATGTTGAATTCCGCAACCGGCGTCGTGTTCCCACCCTCGAAGAAACCGCCGCCCATCATGGCGATCTCCCGGATCTTCGGGACGATCATCGGTTCTCCGGCAATCGCCGATGCGATGTTGGTCAGGGGTCCGACGGGGCACAGCGTGATACCTTCGGTTCCCGCGGCGAGACAACTATCGATGATGAAATCGACCGCTTCCTTTGATCGTGCGGCCGTCACCGGGTCCGGCAAGTCGGTCCCGTCGATGCCGGTCGGCCCGTGGACGTACTCGGCGGTGAAGAGCTCCCGCTTCAGCGGTTGGTGAGCGCCGACGAAGACAGGGACGTCGGTGCGTCCGGCAAGTTCACAGAGCTTCAGCGCATTCGTGGTTACGAGCGGTTGAGGGACATTGCCGGCGACGGTCGTGATACCGAGCACATCCAGTTCGGGCGAAGCGAGAGCCAGGAGGATCGCGACGGCGTCATCCTGCCCGGGGTCGGCGTCGATGATGATTGGTCGCGCCATGGGCGTCGAGCCTACATGACGGTCTCTCAGCTGTGCGCTGACAAGACACCCATGTGCACCTACGGGCCCAGGGTTCGCAGGGCACCTTCGAGTTCGGGAGCGGTAGGCATGCCGCTTCTAGCTCCGATCGCCGTCACTGCCAGAGATCCGGCGACGACGGCTCGCCGCACCGAGGATTCGAGGCTCAGTCCATCGTCGAGTCCGGCGGCGAGCGCTCCGCAGAACGTGTCCCCCGCCCCCGTCGTGTCGACCGGGGTCACGTCGATGGCGGCGACCGACTCGCCGGTATCAGCTCGGATGATGCGAGCGCCCTCGGCCCCCAACGTCACGACCGTCACAGGGACGGGGAGGCTCCTCGCTGAGAGCGGGTCGCCCGATCCGGTGAGTGTTGCGAGTTCGCCGCGGTTGACAACAAGGACGTCTATCGAGTCGAGGAGCGCGGCGGGGAGGTGAGCGGCCGGCGCCGCATTGAGAATGACAATTCCCTCCGACGCGGCGGCCGCCGCGAGCACGGCGTCCATGGGGATTTCGAGCTGGAGGAGTGCCACCGTCGCCGTCATGACGACGGCCGACGCTGCTTCAACGTCAGATGGCGAGACGCGGCCATTCGCCCCCGGGCTAACGACGATCGCGTTCTCCCCCGCGTCGTCGACGGTGATGATGGCGAGCCCGCTCGGAGCTTCGGAATCAACCGTGAGGTGGCTCACGTCGACGCCTTCGCGTTCGAACTCCCCGACGAGGTCCCGGCCGATCTCATCGGCGCCGATGCGTCCGACGAAGACGACATCGCGGCCGAGGCGTGCCGCCGCGACCGCCTGATTTGCCCCCTTGCCACCCGGCATCATCTCATGGCCGGATCCGAGGACCGTCTCTCCCGGAACCGGATGGTGGTCGACCCGGACAACCAGATCCCGATTCACAGATCCAACGACGGCGATCATCCCTGCCCCTCCACAATCCGATAGACGGTACCGCTACCCGACACGACGTAGATCTCACCGCCGTCATCGCGTCCGAACGAGGACACGGCGTCGACGGTTCCGGTACCGTCCGTCCAGTCGTGCACCGACCCGTCCGGTGCGATCGATCGGATGAACCCGGTGCACCAGTCCGAGAAGAAGTAGTGACCGTCGAGTTGAGGGATCGCACTCCCCCGGTAGACGTAGCCACCGGTGATGGAACACCCCTCGTCGTGCCGATACTCGTGGACGGGGACACTGAGGATCCGACCGGATGCATCAACACCGTCGCACGGTCCTGCGAAGCAGTCGCTGCCCTCGTAGAGCGGCCATCCGAGGTTGAGTTGCATGTCTTCGGTGTCTTCTCGATTGATCTCTTCAACGTCGCCCTGGCCGACGTCGGCGATCCACACGGTGTCGCCGTCGAACGAGAACCTCCACGGGTTTCGCAGTCCGATCGCCCAGATCTCGGGTGCGTCGAAGCCACGGACTTCGGTGGGTTCGTACGTCTCGATCTCCGGTCCAACCACGATGCGAAGCATCGATCCGAGCAGCGTGGCTTCGTTCTGCCCGTTCCCGTACTTGTCGTTGGAGGCGCCGCCGTCACCCATCCCGATCCAGAGGTCACCTTCAGGTCCGAAGGCGATCATGCCCCCGTTGTGGTTCTTGGCGGGCTGTCGCACCTCGAGGATCAAGCGCTCGGAGTTTGGATCCGCCGCGCGGCGATTCTCTTCGATCGTGAACTCCGACACAACCGTCGCGTTGTTCTTCGCTGTGTAGTTGACATAGAGCCGATCGGAGTGATCGGGATGGAACGCGAGCCCCAACAACCCCTGCTCCCCTTTGAATTTCACTCGCTTGCGGATGTCGAGGAACACGGCGGGATCGCTGCCCTCCGACACGATCCAGATGACACCGGGTTGATCCACGACGAAGCCGTCTCCACCCATTGTGATGTAGAAGACCGGCTGCTCGAAACCTTCCGCGACCGGCTCGAGTCGGAGCACCGTCTCATCGGATGTCGGAGTCGTAGGCGGTATCTCCTCCGGGCCGAGCGTCGTCGTGGTTGGTGGCTCTTCTGGATCGGTAGTCGTCACGATCGTCGTGGTCGTCGGCGATGCATCTGAAACCGTCGACGGCGATGCACCGGTCGTGCACGCGGAGGCGACCAGCACGACCACCCCCACACCCGTGATGAGCCGTCGCACGTCAGCCCGATTCGACGATGCCCGCTGCCGCCGCAGCCTCATCGGCTTCGCGGGCAACGCGGCGGCCTTCGGTCTCGTCGACGCGCGTCAGCAGATAGATACCGACCAGGAAGAACACGATCAGACCGAGTATCGCGGGTCTCGACGATCCGAACACGGTGACCGCCGCGACGAAGAGCAGCGGCCCGACGATCGCCGAGAACTTGGACATGACGGAGAAGAACCCAAAGAACTCGCCGGAGAGCGCCTTCGGCGACATCGACGCATACAGGCTTCGACTCAGTGCCTGTGAGCCTCCCTGGACGACGGCGACCATGAACGCCAGGAACCAGAACTCGACGACGCTGTCGAGGAAGAAGCCCCAGACGGCGATCGCCGAGTACACGATCAGAGCGAGGATGATCGTTCGCTTCGTCGTCATCGTGTCGGCCAGTCCCGAGAACAGGAGACGTCCGACAACGATCGCGACCGCAAGTCCGACCGCTTCAACTACGAACAGCAAGCCCAGGATCGCGAGAAGGTCACTCGTTCGCGGCGGCTGCATCACGGTGGCCTCGCCGATGACCATCGCCGTGCCGGAGGAGGCAACGTCGGCTTCGCCGGTGTTGACGATCTCGAGGAGATGCTCTCCGGCTTCCGAAGCAGCGATGTCGATGTCGACACCTTCGTGTACCGCCGGGTTGTAGGCCTCGATGATGACCGGCTCGTCATCTTCGATCACGATTGATCCGTCGATGAGCACGGCCCAGTTCCCCCGGTCCGGCCCCTCGCTGTAGTGCACTCGCACCGTCGTGCCGTTGTACGCCAGCGCGTAGGTCGCCCCGGCGTCGTCGGTGACTGCGTACTCACCGTCGGCTTCCCATACACCTCCGAGCGCCACAGCCGATGAATCGACCGCGTAGTCGCCCTCGCCGACGGCGCCGGCAGTGTCTTCATACGCCGGTGGCCTGGTGCCGGTGACGTCCTCGCTGAGAACGAACTGGCTCCCGATCCCCACGAGCGGAAGCATGATGAGGTTCCACACGACGAACGCGAGGAAGAACGCCCGCTTCGACTCCTCCTTGGACGGAATCTTCCCGAACATGATCGAGAAAGGTATTCCGACGAACTGGACGAGAAGGATCGCAGCGATCAGCTCGATCGATCCGAAGCCGAGTTCTGCCCCGTAGATGACCGCAACGGTGATGATCGTCCCGATGCCGTCGTTGTAGATGAGGTACGAGATGAGGAACTTGAGGAGCTCCTTGTAGCTGCGCAGGTGGCTGAACGTGTCTCCGAGCCGTTTGAACGTGATCGAGAGCAGGCCGCCGGGTTCCGTCGAGATGGCAGCGGGCGGCTCGGGGACCCGGCGCATGATCGGAATCGAGAACACGATCCACCAGATCGCGACCGAGAGGAACGACAGCCGCGTCCCGAGAGTGTTGCCGAGCGTGAAGATCATCGCGATGTTGATGGCGAGGAGCAGCCCTCCCCCGAGGTAGCCGACCGCGTACCCCGTGGTCGAGACGCGGTCGATGTCCTCGTCCCGGGCGACGTGGGGAAGAAGAGCGTCGTAGAAGACATTGCCTGCAGCGAATCCGAGCCTCGCGATGACGAACGCTGCAGATGCGATGAGCCAGTCGCCCGTGCCGACGAAGAAGAGCATGGAGACGCCGAGTGCTCCGACGAGAATGGCGAGCGCGAGGAGTTTCTTCTTCCCTCGCTTGAGGTCCGAGATCGTCCCGAGGATCGGAGCGAGAATCGCAACGATGATCAGCGAGATCGAGAGTGTCGCCGTCCAGTAGGCGGTCGCCTGGGCGGCAGACCCGAGGGTGCGACCGGCGACCTGGCTGTAGTACACCGGCAGGACGGCGGCGAGGATGGTGGTGGCGAACGCGGAGTTCGCCCAGTCGTACAATGTCCATGCCCGGATCCGTCTCCGGTACTCCCGGTCGTCGACAGCTCCGTACCCGGCAATCGCGTCACTCATCGTTCGTTCTCCCTCTCGACCCGGGCCGACACTAGTGCTGCGACCACCAACCTTTGCGCCGTTCTGTCGGCCAGGGACGCCGCTGGGGGCGTCGAGGTCCGGCGAGATTCTGTGCATGATTTGCGACTCGGGACACTAGCCAGACGATCCTTGAGACCAGAGGGTTCGCAGTGCCGCCGCGACCGCCACCGGGTCTTCGATCGGTGACATGTGGCCGGCGTCGGGCACGACCGTGAGTACGCCGCCCGCAGCGACTGCCATGTGGTCGGCCTCTGCGATCGGTGAGAGTACGTCGTGTTCGCCGACGACCACGGCCACAGGAACGGGAAGATTCGACAGCGTCTCGGTCCGATCAGGGCGTTGTTTCATACCCTCGAGGGCAGCGACGGTGGACTCGGCAGGTGTCGCTTCGATCATGGTCCGGAGCCGGGCACGGGTCCAGGTCGACGCCGACTCCGCAACCAACAGACCGATCATGTCGGCGGCGAATCCGGACCGGCCCTCATCGGCAACCCGTTCAGCTGCTGCGTCACGCCCGGCCTTCGCATCCGTGGAATCTTCTGTGGCCTTCGTGTCGACGAGCGCCAGCGTGCGAAGCCGTTCCGGAAAGCGCTCGGCGAACGCGAGGGCGATGTAGCCGCCCATCGAGAGTCCGACCAGATCGACCTGTTCCAGTCCGAGGGCCTCAAGCAACTTCGCAAGATCGAACGCGTGATCTTCCATGGTGAGCACAGACCGAACCGACGGGGCAGAGCGGCCGAAGCCGTGCAGATCGGGTGCAATGCACCGTCGCACATCGGACAGGGCGTCGAATTGCTCGAGCCACATCGTCGAATCGAGAGGGAATCCGTGGATGAACAACGCGACGGGGCCGCTCCCCTGCTCGCGGTAGAAGAATTCGTGGCCGTTGATGGTGACTTCAGGCACGACCCCAGTGTTGCACACCGCGCGCCGGCGGCAGCAATGGAACAGGCGATCCCACGGATGACTCGGCATCGTTCAGCGTGCGAGTGATAGCGTCGGGGGTATGAACCAGTCACGCATCGGTCTCGCTCACCTTCCCACGCCGCTCGAGTCGGCAGATCGTCTCAGCGCAGCGTGGGGTGGTCCGACGATCTGGGTCAAGAGGGACGACCTCACCGGTTTCGGCCTGTCGGGGAACAAGATCCGAAAGCTGGAGTTCCACCTCGCCGCAGCGTTCGACGCCGGTGCCGACACGGTGATCACCTGTGGAGCGGTGCAGTCGAATCACAGCCGGGCCACGGCGCTTGCCGCCGCTCGTGTCGGGCTTCATGCGATCCTTTACCTCCGAAGCCCCAACGGGGAACCACCAGAAGCGCCAACGGGCAACCACCTCCTGCAACGGTTGGCGGGCGCGGAGTGCCGATTCATCACACCCGCTGAATACGACGACCGGGATCGCATCATGACCGAGGCTGCCGCGGCCCACGGCAATGCGTGGGTCATCCCGGAAGGTGCCTCCGATCCTCTCGGCGCTCTGGGCTTCGTCGCTGCGATGCACGAGATCGCCCCCCAACTCGAAGACAGCGGCATCGTGCACCCGATCATCTGGCACGCCGCGTCAAGTGCAGGAACAACGGCCGGAATGCTCAGAGGCGCCGACGAACTCGGCCTCGACGTCGACATCGTCGGATCCTCGGTCGGCGACCCCGCCGGCGAAGTCGAGTACCGCGTCCGTACCCTCCTCACAGAGGCCATCGCCCGGTTCGGCGGTTCCCCGTGCGACGTTCCTTGGAGAGTCGTCGACGAGTACATCGGGCGCGGATACGGCCTCTCGACACCCGAAGAACTCGCTGTGCAGGCTGAAGCGACGCGCCTGACCGGATTGCTCTTCGATCCCGCGTACACGGGCAAGGCCATCTACGGGCTGAAGCGAGAGATCGAGCAGGACCGGTTCACCAGAGAAGATCACGTCGTGTTCTGGCACACGGGTGGCGGCTTCGCGGTCTTCGCGTATCCAGAGTTAGTAGAAAGCAGAAAGTAGAAAGACACAAGACCCGCTTCGGTCTTTCTACTTTCTACTCTCTACTCGGTTCAAGAACTCCATCAATGCTTCGTTCACGACGTGGGGGCGTTCAACCATCGCCATGTGCCCGGCGCCTTCCACGATCACCGTTCTTGCGTCCGATGCCGCGCCCTTGATCGGTTCGGCGGCGGATGGCTTCGTCATCAGGTCCTGGTCGCCGAGGATCAGCAGCATCGGCACGGACACCGTTGCAGCGGGACCGCTCGCGCCCGGGTAGTCGTTGCATGCCGTGAGGTCGGCGAACGCGATGCCCGGTCGGGACCGTTGGAGGATCGCCACCGTGTCATCGACCTTCCATTCGGGCGCACCGACCGGATGCCTGGTGTGCATCCATGACCCCATCGTGACGAACACGGTCACATCGTCGGCCGCGGTACTTGCCAGTAGATCGGGGTTCACAGGCATCCGGTCGGCGACGCCCAGAAGCGCGACCGATCGCACCAGATTCGGACGCGCTGCGGCGGCCTCCAGAGCCACCAGCGCGCCCATGGAGTGCCCGACGAGATGAACCGGTTCGTCGAGCACGGAGAGATACGCGAGGAGCCAACCGGCGTAGCCCTTGATCGTCACCGACGGCTCACCCTCCGAGTCGCCGTGACCGGGGAGATCAACGGCGACGGGAGAGAACCCTTCTCGGGCGAGGGCATCCGCTTGGTACCGCCAGACGGTGCCATCCATCGCGGCGCCGTGGATGAGAACGACCGTGCTCATGCGGTGACGAAGAGGGTGAGCGCTTCGACGACGAGCGCCGGTCGGTCGACGCCGTCGATCTCGACCGTTACCTCGTTCTTCAACAGCCAGCGGCCGGGTCCTTTCGCCGTGACGTCGACGAGTCGGGTTCGCGCCCGTATGCGACTCCCCACCTTGACCGGTTCGATGAAGCGGAGCTTGTCGGTCCCGTAGTTGACGGCCATCACCATCCGGTCGGGAGCAATCATCGCCTCCATCATCATCGGTGTGGTGAGTGAGAGTGTCAGAAACCCGTGGGCGATCGTCGAACCGAAGGGGGTCTGCGCCGCGGCGTCCGGATCGACGTGGATGAACTGATGGTCCAGAGTCGCGTCCGCGAACGCATTGATCCGGTCTTGATCGATCTCGAGCCAGTCCGAAACTCCGGTCTCCTCACCGACCCTCTCTGCCAACTCCTCCGCCGGCATGATCCGCATGGTCGCTCCTCTCTCGTCCCTCCAACCTCAGGGTAGGTGAGCTCAGCCGGCGTTCAATCGCTCCCGGCGTCCGAAAGGCGTGCGCAAATGGGGACGACCGGTACCGTATCGGACACCATGCGCCGCACCCTCACAACCGTCTTGTCGCTCGCGATCATCGTCGGCGCCTGCACGTCTGGGCCCTCGATCGGACCCGACGAATCACCGGAGACAACCCTGCCCGGGGAATCGCTGTCCTCAACGACCGGGGTAACGCTGCCTCCCGCGGAAGAAGTCGTTCGGGGAATCGTCGATGGTGTCATCGACGGTGACACGATTCAAGCCGTGGTGAACGGCCAAAGGATCGAGATTCGTCTCATCGGTATCAACGCTCCGGATGGTAACGAATGCTACGGAGACGAGTCCAGGACGGCCCTGGCCTCGCTCGTCACCGGTCAGACTGTGGTGCTTGCTTCCGACGGGCTGGATGCCGACTCGGCGGGCCGCGCTCGCCGCTACGTGCTCATCGAGGGCGATCCTGCGGTGCTCGTCAACGCAGCACTCGTCTCATCCGGCGCTGTCGTCCCACTGCACGATGGACACCTCATGGAAGCTGATTTCCTCCTTCGAGGAGATCAGGCGTATGCATCGGGGAGTGGGATGTGGGGCACGTTCGTTTGTGGCCATCCGAACGGTGGGGTCTCCCCCGATCGACCGCAACTCCGGATCGGCGATCTCAGCTTCGCCCCGATCGACGCGGACGATCTCGACCTGACCGCTGAATGGTTCCAGATCGTGAACCAGTCGTACACCAGCGTCGACGTTTCAGGGTGGACGGTCAGGGACGAAACCGGGAGGCACCGCCTCGAACTCCCGTCCGGGACCGCTATCGCAGCAGGCGGAATCCTCCAGATCACAACTGCCTGCGGAACGAACACGGGCGGGCTGCTGCATTGGTGCTCGGACTCGGCGATCTGGTCCACGGGCGGAAACACGATCATCCTCCAGGATCAACTGGGCAACGTCGTCGAGCGCCGCTCCTACAACGTCACGCCGTAGCCCTACGTTTCGATACGGCGGGCCATGGTCTTCATCTCCATGAAGAGACGCAGGTAGTCCGGGCCCCCCGCCTTGGCGTTCGATCCCGACATGTTGAAGCCGCCGAACGGTTGGATTCCGACGAGTGCGCCGGTGATCTTCCTGTTGATGTAGAGGTTCCCGACGTAGAACTCGCGCCGTGCCCGCTCGATTCGGGACTCGTCGGTCGAGTGAAGTCCGCCGGTTAATCCGTACTCGGTGCCGTTCGCGATCTCGAGCGCATCGTCGAAGTCGGCGGCCCGGATGACGGAGAGCACGGGGCCGAAGATCTCATGCTGAGCGAGGCGTGCATCACGGTCGACGTTCACGAAAACGGTCGGCTGAATGTAGTAGCCGCCATCCAGGTCGACCGCTTCCCCGCCGAGAACGAGCGTGGCCTCCGCCTTGCCGAGTTCGATCTCTTCGAGGATCGAACGGTACTGAGCTTCCGACACCACAGGACCAACCTGATGGTTCCCGGTCGGCGCTCCGATGGTCAGCGCAGCGGCCCGTTCCACGACCTTGTCCACCAACGCATCATGCACGGCATCGACAACGATCAGACGGGAGCACGCCGAGCACTTCTGTCCCTGGAATCCGAATGCGGATCGCACCGCGTCATCTGCTGCGGCGTCAAGATCTGTCGTCTCATCGACGACGAGCGCGTCCTTGCCGCCCATCTCCATGTAGGCGCGCTTCAACCACTTCTGTCCCCCATGGACCTTCGACGAGCGCTCGCCGATCCTGAGCCCGACTTCCTTGGAGCCGGTGAAGTTGATGAACCGGGTGGTGGGATGATCGACCAGCGTGTCCCCGACCTCGGACCCCGGCCCCGGTAGGAAGTTCACGACGCCGTTGGGCACGCCGGCTTCTTCGAGGACCTGCATGAAGCCCCACCCGATGAGCGGGGTGTTCGATGCGGGCTTGAGGACGACGGTGTTTCCTGCGGCGATGGGACCGGCCGTCATGCCGACCAGGATGGCGAGCGGGAAGTTCCACGGCGGAATCACAACACCGGCACCGATCGGCTGGAGCCACGATTCGTTCGTCTCGCCCGGATAGTCATAGACCGCGACGGGCTCATCCATCACCAGCGCCTGATGCGCGTAGTAGCGACAGAAATCGATCGCCTCAGCTACGTCTGCTTCCGCTTCCGCCCAGTTCTTCCCCGCCTCAAACGTCTGCCAGGCGGCGAACTCGTAGATCCGTTCGGCGATCAGGTCCCCCACCCGGTGGATCAAGTCTGCACGGTCCCCGGCGGGCCGTCGCGACCAATCCGGATATGCCTCCCATGCCGCAGAGAGCGCAGCGACCGCGTGTTCGCTCGTCGCCGACGATGCCGTTCCGACGAGGCGATCCGGTCGGGATGGGTCGACACTCCGGATCACCCTCTCCGTCACGATCCGTTCACCACCGATCACAAGCGGTGCATGGACACCAAGTTCGCTGCCCACCTTCTCGAGAGCATGGCGATATCCAACCGCGGGAGTCGGTTCGGAGAAGTCGGAGTACGGCAGGGATCGATACGGCTGCAACATGTTGCCTCCTCGTGACGATGACAACGCGATGGTACGCCAACCGTGTCGCTGGACCAGAGTCGAGGGACCGTTCAAGTGCCCGGGGTACGTGCCGATGATTACTGGATGCAGCCCTCCGTGCTCGTCATCGAGGACTCGGCCAGCGTGCGCCGATTGATCGACGTTTGCCTGCGTCCGCTGGAAGTGGAGATGCGCTTCGCCGAGGACGGCCTGATCGGGCTCGATGCAGCACGGGCCGCGGTACCCGACGCCATCATTCTCGACATCGGTCTGCCCGGTCTCGACGGGTGGGAGGTTCTCTCGCAACTCCGGTCGGCCCCGGAGACAGTTGGCGTTCGCGTCCTCGTGCTCACCGCCCACGCACAACCGGAGATGGCCGATCGCGCAGCCGCCGGCGGCGCCGATGCTTTCATGACCAAGCCGTTCCGCCCAAACGATCTCAGGGATTCGGTCGAAGCGTTGTTGAACACGAACGCGGAAGCGTTACCGGTGGATCGGGCGGGACAAGTAGCAGGAACAAAGTAGAAAGTAGAAAGACCGAATTCGGCGTACGGAATACGGGATACGGGATACCGACAACCGATTACCGACTACTCCTCTCCAGGAGTTCAATCACCATCTCGTCCGACACCTGTCTGAAGTCTTCGTACCAGGCGCCCACTGCGAAGAAGGCAGCCGG
>JAUVNV010000186.1 GCA_030599515.1 Acidimicrobiia bacterium | reverse complement strand
TGGCGTTCCAGAGGCGCGACCACGCCGGGATGATCGACTGCTATCACCCGTCGATCCACTTCACCGATCCCGTGTTCACCGACCTCCACGGCAACGAAGCCAAGGCGATGTGGCACATGTTGTGCGAACGCGGCACCGACCTCGATGTGACGTTGCGTGACGTGGAGGCCGACGACGAAGAAGGCCGGGCCCACTGGGAGGCCCGGTACACCTTCTCGAAGGGCTCACGACGCGTCCACAACGTCGTCGATGCGTCGTTCGTCTTCCAGGACGGATTGATCATCCGTCACACGGACGCATTCGATCTGTGGCGATGGACCCGCATGGCGATCGGTCCGGCGGGCACCCTCCTGGGGTGGAGCGGCCCGTTCCAGAACAACGTGCGTGCTACGGCGATGGCCGGGTTGAAGAAGTTCATGGCGGGTCATCCCGAGTACTCGGAGGACTCCGGATCCGGTTGACGCCCAGTACGCAGAGAACACGATCGATCACAGTCGCACGACGGACTCGGCGTGCCGAAGTCGCCCCCACTACGACTCGATACACTCAGCGCCGGACCCAATCTTCGTCCAAGGAGGCATCGTGAAGAAGGCCGCGGTCATTGGTGTTGCAGCGACCGGAATTGCTGTTGGAGCGGCAGTCGGCGCCGTGAGTCTCGCTGGAAGATCCCGGAGTATCAACGTGGAAGAACACGTGACCACTCCGCCCGTGCTGGAACCGGGAATCGACAGAGATACCTTCCTTGAACATCTGGCCGAAGCGATCCGTCTTCCGACGGTGGTCAACGTCGATCGCGACCGGAACGACCCTGCGGACATTCTGGCGATGCACCGCTTCCTACGATCCTCCTACCCCCTCACCCATGAGCAGTGCCTCGTCGAGACGGTCAACGATCTCTCGCTGCTACTCACGTGGGAAGGGACCGATCCGGACGAGGATCCCCTCGTTCTCATGGCGCACATGGACGTCGTCCCCGTCGAACCCGGCACTGAAGAAGACTGGGCCGTCGACGCCTTCTCCGGCCGGGTCATCGACGAGGAACTCTGGGGCAGGGGCACGCTTGACGACAAGGGTCCGTTGATCGCAGTCATGGAGGCCGTCGAGCACCTCCTCGGTGCAGAATTCGAACCGCGGCGAACCGTGCTCATCGCAATCGGCCATGACGAAGAGATCGGTGGCGCCGAGGGCGCGAAGCCGATCGCAGACCTCTTACGCGACCGAGGTGTCCGACCCTGGTTCGTGGTCGACGAGGGTGGTGCCGTCGCGGATGCGATCGCTCCACTCACCACCGAGCCGGTGGCACTCGTGAAGGTGGCGGAGAAGGGCTACGTGGACCTGGAGTTCACGGCGACCGGGGACGGAGGACACTCCTCCGTCCCGCCGGGATCCTCGGCGATCGGGAATCTCGCGAAGGCGATCCAACTCCTCGAGGCGAATCCGATGCCCGCGAGAGTGGGGGTTCTCGCACCGTTCTTCAACTCCCTGGCATCACGGCTCGATCCCAGGTTGAGACCCGTGCTGTCCAATCTCGGAGTGACGGGACCCTTCGTCACACGCCTCTTCGGAGGACGCCCGGAGACCGATGCCATGATCCGCACCACCACGGCGGTCACGATGGTGACCGGCGGCGTGAAGCCGAACGTGCTCCCGCAGGAGGCCTCAGCCGTCGTGAACTTCCGCATCCTCCCCGGCGACTCGGTCGAGTCCGTCATCGAACACGTTCGGCGCGTCGTGGGCGACGACATCTCCGTCGAGATGTACGGAGAGATGCACAGCGAGCCGAGTCGCTTCTCGTCCACGGATTCCTCGGCGTGGGGGGTGATCCAGAGGAGCATCGAGGAGACGTTCCCCGAAGCCGTTGTTGCCCCGTGGATTCTCACAGGAGCCACTGACTCTCGCTACTACACGGACTTCGCCGGTGACATCTACGGATTCGCACCGTTCACCGGAGGCATGGACATGCTGAGCAGCATCCACGGCACGGGCGAGCGCATCCGTGTCTCCGATGCCGGGGGGGCCGTGTCGTTCTTCTGCAGGCTCATCCGGAATGCTCAACCACGGCCGTAGCCCTTGACGAAAATGGGGATCACCCGTCGTCGCGAACGCCGACCCCGGCGCTCCCGCGACGCTGAATCACCACCGCGGCAACGATGAAGACAACCGCCGTGCCGAAGAGCAGTCCCCCAACCACGTCGGTGACCCAGTGGGCCCTCAGATACGTGCGACTCCACGCCATGACGACGGCGTAGGCGACACCGAGACCGAGGAAGAGGCGATGCCGGCGCGGCCAGATGATCCCGGCGATCACGGCGAACCCGATCCCTATTGCAGCGCCCGACACCATGGCATGTCCCGACGGGTACGCCGCCGAGGACTCGAAGACGAGAGCATCGATCGGGCGCGGTCTGTCTACCAGCAATTTCGTGATCGTCGAGAAAACCTGTGCCCCGGCGACCATCGCCACCCACGCCGCGACGGCCCACCACATCCTCATCGCCACGAGCGCTACGGCGACCAGCACCGTGGTTGCCAGTGCGATTGGGAATGCTCCGAGGTGATGGAATACCTCGGCCGCTGAAACGAGCCATGGGATCTCATTGGTAACCATGAGATCTCGCCACGCATCGTCGAGCGTCTGCGTCCATCCGGCCATGACGAACACCGTCAGGAATAGGAATGCAACGAACAGCCCTGCTCCGACCCGGGTCTTCCGTTCTGTGGTTGCTGCCATCGCTGCGCAACGCTACCGGCCCACAGAGCGCATCTGAAATGAGCCTCCGGATGGACACCAGACACGCAAGGCGGACCCCTTCACCAGCCAGAGAACCGAGGGACTCTCCCTCCACGGCGCGGGTTCCCTCTCTCCCTTGCCCCGGAAGCGAATCTACCTATAATGCCGTGGCCTTCGTCGACCGATCAATCTCGGAGCACCCGTGACCACCTCCATCGAACAACCCGAAATCGTCATCGACGATCCTGAGGGGCGTCCGATCGAGCGTCATCCGAGTGATGTTCTTCGCCTGGTGGTGGCCCTCCTGGTCTCGTTGGTCGGCTTCCTCCTCGCGACGATGTTGAACAACATCTCTGAGGCGTTCACGGTCGAAGTCATCGACACTGTTTCCAAGGTTTCGAGTGTGGCCGTCGTTGTCGTGATCACGACCGTGTTGCTGTTCGCTTTGTTGCTTCCACTCCTCTCGTGGGGCTATCTGGCATGGCTCCGGGAGTGGAGACGACTCGGATTGGGTCTCCTGGCCTCGGCGGTCGCCATGGGACTCGTATGGCTGATCGGTGCCGAAGTCGTGAGCCGGTTCTCCTCCCCCGATCTCGTGTTCACGCCGCCCGGCTGGATCTGCGGCGATCATCTCGCCGACTCCACCCAGATCTGCGTCTCCGGAGACACGTCACTGCACTCCTACTTCCTGGCCGGGGGCGTCGCCTTCTTCTCGTCGCTTGCACCCTGGATGACGAAACGCTGGAGGCGGGCCGCCTGGATCACCATCGCCGTGCTGGTTGTTGTCCGGATGATCCAGGGCCTCACTCCACCGCTCGACGAATTCCTCGTGATCGGGATCGCCTACGCCGTGGGTGCCGCGGTCCTTCTCGCCTTCGGCACACCCAGTCGGAGACCCCGCGGGAAAGACATCGTCGTTGCGCTGGAGCGCTCCGGCATCCACCTGTCGGAACTGAAACGCGCCGGAGTAGATGCTCGCGGATCCACGCCCTATTTCGCCACCACGTCCGACGGTGAGCACATCTTCGTCAAGGTTCTCAGCCCTGAAGAACGATCCGCAGACATCCTCTTCCGCATCTTCCGGATGTTCCGTCTCAAGGGAGTCGGCGACGAACGCCCCTTCTCGTCTCTGAAGCGTGCGGTCGAACACGAAGCCGTCGTCTCCCTGAAGGCGGCTTCCGATGGGGTACGAACACCTCGACTCGAAGCAGTCGCGGAGATCCCTCCGAACTCCGTGCTCATGGCCTACGCGATGATCGACGGCTCATCGCTCGACAGCGTTCCTGCCGACGAACTGACGGACGAGATTCTCGGGGGTGTGTGGGATCAGGTCGCCATACTGCGGAAGCGTCGAACGGCACACCGCGACCTCCGCCTTGCCAACGTGTTCCTCGCTTCCGACAGTCGTCCGTGGCTGATCGATTTCGGTTTCTCTGAATTGGCGGCGACGGACGGTCAGCTCCGCACGGACATCGCAGAGTTGACGACGTCGACCGCTGTGGTCGTGGGGGTGGAACGTGCCGTCGCGAATGCAGTCGCCGGAGTTGGTCCGGATGCGGTGGCAGATGCCCAGAGTCGGATCCAGCCTCTCGCCCTGAGCGGAGCAACCACAGAGGCCCTCAAGGACCAGAAGGGACTCGACGAGGACATCCGGAATGAGATCTCTCGACAGACCGGGGCCGCCCCGCTCAAACTCGAGGATCTAGAACGGGTCAAGCCCGGCACGATCCTGATGATCGTGGGATTCGCTCTTGCGATCTACTTCCTCATCCCTCAACTCGCGCAAACGGACTTCGGTGCCGTTCTCGGAGCCGACTGGGTGTGGTTGCCGGCCATTCTGGCGGCATCGTTCTTCTCCTATCTCGGAGCTGCCTGGAACCTGATGGGGTCGGTCCCCGACCGCATCCGTCTCATTCCTTCTGTGCTCGCTCAGTTCGCCGGCACGTTCATCAACCGCATCACCCCGGTCAAGATCGGCGGAATGGCAACCGGTGTGCGCTACCTGCAGAAGAGCGGTGTCGATACACCGGTGGCGATCGCCGGCATCGGTATCAGCAGCGTCGGCACAGGTATCATCCACATGTCGCTGCTCCTGCTGTCCGTCCTGCTGATCGGCAAGAACGCAGGGGACTTCTTCGAATTGCCGTCCGAAACCACCGTCCTGATCGGCCTCGTCGTCGTCTTCGTCGTCGCCGGCGTGGTTCTCTACCTGCCTTTCGGTCGGAAGATCCTCAAGGAGAAGGTCTGGCCGATGCTCAAGAGGTCCGGCCAGGGCGTCGCACAGGTCGCCGCGAGTCCAAAGAACGCCATCATGCTGTTCGGCGGGGCACTCCTTTCCATCATGGGCTACCTCATGTCGCTCTGGTTCAGCCTCGAAGCGTTCGGCGGCGGACTCCGGTTCTTCGAGGTTGCTCTTGTGTTCCTCGCAGC
>JAUVNV010000219.1 GCA_030599515.1 Acidimicrobiia bacterium | reverse complement strand
TTCTCTTCGCCCTCCGAACGCTCCGGGATCTCGATATCGAGCCGCCGGCCACTCCCCTTGTCCTGCTCAACAGCGATGAGGAGATCGGCAGTCGGGAATCCCGGGTGGCGATCGACCGATTGAGCCGGATCGCCGCCCGAGCCTTCGTGTGCGAACCGGGACTCGGCCCCCGCGGCGCACTGAAAACGGCACGAAAGGGACTCGGGAAATACACGCTCACCGTCCACGGCCGAGCGGCGCACGCAGGACTCGATCCGGACAGCGGCGCCAGTGCGATCCTCGAACTGTCATCTGTGATTCAGCGATTGTTCGCGCTCAACGATCGGGCACGGGATATCACCGTCAACGTCGGAACGATCGAAGGGGGTATCCAGGCCAACGTCATCGCGCCTCGGAGCCAGGCAGTCGTCGACGTCCGGGTGCTCGATCACGATGACGTTCAATACATCGACGGAGCAATCCGGGCCATCGAGCCCGTCACGGAGGGCACTTCGATCACGGTGTCGGGCGGATTCGGACGCCCACCGATGGTGCGAACGGCCCGAAACGGCGCGCTCTTCGAGCGGGCGAGGAAGATCGGGGAGAGCCTCGGCATGGATCTCGGCGAAGTCATCGCCGGCGGCGGCTCCGACGGGAACACGACAAGCCAGCACACGGCGACGCTTGACGGTCTCGGCATCATCGGCGACGGGGCTCACGCCCCGAGTGAGCGCATCGACGTCCGCAATCTCGCTCCTCGTACCGCCCTGCTCGCGGCGCTACTGATCGAACCGATAGACGAAGACGATTGTGACATGCCGTGAGCAAGTACTTCTTCTCCTCGCTCACCCGCATCTCCGATCTGGCCGAAGAGGGCTTCACCGTCGAGCCCTGGAGACAGGACGAGTGGGACACCGGCGACTACGTCATCGGACAGGTGGTTGGTCGAGCCGGTGAATACTCTCGAGTCGAGTTGCGTACCGGACGGATGATCGAAGTTGTCGAAGGCGACCTCGTCGTCGGGGCGTGGGGCAGTCGCCGAGCGACCCTCGAGGCGGTCGGCGACTGGATGGACATCGGTGACGACGGCATGTTCAATGCCATGACTGCCGCCGGGCTGTTCGGACGGGTCACGTCTCTGGCGCCCCTCATGTCCCCTCTCATGAGGCTGCGCTACGTCGGACACGTCACGCGAGACGGAAGCAAGATGACGATGAGCGACTTCGTCCCGCCGATCCCCGACGTCGACTACGACGTGCCCACGCTTCTGATCATCGGAACGTCCATGTCGGCGGGGAAGACCACCGCCGCGAAGCGGATCATCCGTCATCTCAAGGGTCTCGAACTCAACATCGTCGGGACCAAACTCACCGGGGCGGGCCGCTACCGGGATGTGCTTTCCATGTGGGACGCCGGAGCCGACGACATCTACGACTTCGTCGACGTGGGTCTGCCGACGACGACCGTCGATCCTGAGGAGTACCGGTCGAGACTCCGGCAACTGCTCTCCCTGGTTGCAGCGCGAACGCCGGACATCGTCGTGGCGGAGGCGGGAGCGTCTCCCCTCGAACCGTACAACGGGGAGGTCGTCCTCGAAGAGCTCGGTGACTGCGTCCGCTGCACGGTTCTGTGCGCCTCCGATCCGTACGCCGTGTCGGGGGTCATCGCCGGCTTCGGATACGAACCCGACGTTGTGGCGGGAATCGCCACCAACACCACGGCCTCGGTCGAGCTGATCCGCCGACTGACGGGCCAGAAGGGCTTCTCGTTCATGATCGCAGAGGAGTCGGATGACGCCTTCGCCGTGATCCGCGCCCGCCTCGGCGTATAGCACCCCATACCCAGGGTTCTCTGCGTCCTATGTGGCGCCGACAGCCCGCGGTTTGCTACCCAGCGACCGTTCACCCCGAAGCGAGTAGGCGCCGGACCGTGTCGGCGACCTCGTCCGGCTGCCGGGTTACGTCAACCCATGTGAATCGAACGACCCTCCAGCCGTGGAGCAGCGCTTGTCGGTCCCTCTCGCGATCCCGGGCAAAGGCTTGAACCATCTCGTGCCACCGACGCGAGTCCCACTCGATCGCGAGACATGCGTCAGGGAACGCTGCATCGAATCGGCGGCTCGGATCCCAGGGCAAAGGGAACTCGAATCGCGGTTCCGGGATTCCTCTGGAGCGAAGCACCTGCGCCCCGATACGCTCGAGCGGCGTGCCGTCGCGCGGCCCGCAATCACGTTCCGCGAGGATCCAGCGGATCTTCTGGATCCCGGGCTTGCCGCGTCTTGCGATCTGATCGACGACGGCCTGGACCTCGTCGGTACGGACCCTCCGATCAGCCACAACCGATGCCAGTATCGCCGTGAGATGTCTCGACGTCAGATACGGTGAGAGATCAACGATGGTCCGCGGGATCGAGGTGACCGGTAGATCGGAGACCTCCACGATGTGCTCCTCGAGAAGGTCGTGGCAACGGTGCACGATGACGTCGGGGAAGACATGGGTTGTGCGGGAATGGACGGTGACCGTCGCGATGCCCCGACGCAGTTTCGGGAGGTCGTGCATCTCGGCTGCCGCATCGTGGGACACGACGGCGTTCGGCAATGTCGCGACGGCCGCACGCACCAGGTTCATCACACCGCTCATCTCGATGATGAGGTAGCCGAAACGACCGAGGGGTTTCCACCGGCCATCTCGGATCCGCTGGTCGATCTGGCCTTTCGTGAAGCCGCACTCGAAAGCTTGGTCATTCCGAATCGCGCCCCCCTGGCGGGCTGCGATTGTGATTGCCAATCGATCTGCGTTCATCGCGACAAGGTGCCACACTCTTGCGACAGATGCCAGGGGTCTGAGAAGCCAACATTCCGCGGGCTGACGGCGGATTGTGGGACGCCGAGAACCCTGGTGGGTTCGCAACCTCAATCATTCCGCGGGCTGACGGCGCCAAATGGGACGCCGAGAACCCTGGGTTCGTGGCGTTAACTCTTGCGGAGGGCCCAGAGAACGTCGCGGATGTCGACGATTCCCAGAAGCTCCTCGCCCACTGCCACGGGGAGGTGCCGGTAGCCGGTCTCGAGGAGCCAGTCCGCTGCTTCGGAGATGCTCACCTCGGGGGAGACCGTGTCGGGGCCGTCGGTCATCCATTCGGAGACGGGATCCTCGACTTCCGCGCCTTCCGAGACCGCCCGAACAAGGTCCCGGTCTGTGACGATTCCGACGAGTCGGCGACCATCGACGACGGCGAGCGCACCGATCGATCGCGTCATCAACACCTCGGCGGCATCGCCAAGCGTGGTCTCTGGTCCGACCACGTCGGACTCACCGCTGACGAGTGCTTCGACACGCATGGATAATCCCTCCGACGGTTCCAGGTGAGAGGCTAGCCACCGCGAATGGGTCGATGTCGAATGGGACGGTCGTCAGCGTCCTAGACGAGATCCTGCTCGCGGATGCCGAAGCTCGGATGGCGCAGCCGGCAGAGCGCCAGTTTCTCGAGCTGGCGGATCCGCTCACGGGTCAGGTTGAACTCATCGCCGATCTCCTCGAGAGTTCGAGGCACACCGTCGTAGAAACCGTATCGGAGCGCCAGGATGCGTCCCTCGCGCATGGGGAGACGCTCGATCGACTTTCGGAGACTGTTCGCGATGTCCATCTCTTCGGTCACACGAACCGGATCGACGGCCTCTTCATCTTCGATGAAGTCCCCGAGTTGGGCGCCATCCTCCCCTATCGGCTGCTCGAGCGAGACCGTGTCGGCAACACTGAGCGCCAGCTCGACCTTGGTAACGTCAACGCCGGCCTCTTCGGCGATCTCTTCGGGTTTGGGATCGCGACCGAGCTCCGCCTTCAGGCTCGCCTGCGCAGCGCGCACCGCCGCCAGCGTGTCGTGGAGATGGACGGGGATGCGCACCGTTCTGGACTTGTCGGCGATGGCTCGCGTGATGGCCTGTCGGATCCACCATGTTGCATACGTCGAGAACTTGAATCCCTTGCGCCAGTCGAACTTCTCAACAGCGCGGATCAACCCGAGATTGCCTTCCTGGATCAGGTCGAGGAAGTCGATGCCCGATGTGTTGGCGTAGCGACGAGCGTTGGCGACAACGAGCCTGAGATTGGCCGTGAGGAACGCGTCCTTGGCCTCCTGCCCGCGTCGAGCTTGACGCCGCAGCGTGATCTGCTCGGCCCGTCCCTTGTAGTCGCCCTCGTCGATCCGATCCTGCGCCGTCTGACCGGCCTCGATCTTCTGTGCGAAGTCGACTTCCGTCTCGGCCGTGAGCAATTCGTACTCACCGATTGCCGTCAAGTACTGACTCACGAGGTCCGTCGTGAGTCGTCCCCGCTCATCGGTGAGCTTGGAACGGTCGCGATCGCGGCGTGTGCGTGTGAGCGTGTCTCGG
>JAUVNV010000229.1 GCA_030599515.1 Acidimicrobiia bacterium | reverse complement strand
GATATCGTCGCACGTCTTCGGCTGGCCACCGCAAGCCGATAGTACAAGGGCGAGGACAAGCGCAAGGAGGACGAGGGTTCGTCTCGGCACGGCGCGATGGCCAGAGACCGCGAGTATCCGGCACATCAGACGGTGTCGATCGAATCGATGATGCCGGTGATGACGGCTCGGATCGGGCCGGTCGTCAGGCCGAAGACCTGACGGGCCGAGTTGCCCTCGTCGATGATCAACACGGTCTCGCCGATGCCGGCACCAACCGTGTCGACGGCGATCGTGTATCCGTCCGGCTCACCATCGACGTCGAGGATGTCGCAGATCATGAGGGCCCGCCCATCGAAAAACGGATGGTTGATCGTCGAGACGACGTTGCCGGAAACGACTCCGATCTTCACGTCATCACCTGGTCGACGATCCCGACGATCGCGTGATCGACCGGCACGAATCGGGGTTCGAGTGCTTCAGCGGCTTCTCGAGATGCTACGAAGTACACGAGTTCCCCCGGTCCAGCCATGTGAACGGCGTCTGCGGCGATCACGGGCCGGCCGATCGGCTCCTGCCGCTTGTCGAGCGGCTGCACGATGAGGAACTTGACCCCTTCGAGGCCTTCGGACTTGACCGTCGCCACAACGGTCCCGGTAACCCTTCCCAGTTGCATTAGTCGTCCCCGGAGTGCTGAGCGAGTCGCTGATTGAATCGTAGGTCCTCGGCGAGGTTCCGGCGCATCTCGTCGTGAATCTGGGCGATGATCACGTGCCGGACCAGGTGCCCGGTCGGTTCAGACCGTTCGACGGCCGCACCTACTGCCTCCTCGACCTCGGCGACGGGGCCGGTGAACACCGCGTAACCCTTCCCCCCGAGACCATCGGCCAGGCGAATCGCCGGCAGCGAGACGGCGGCGGCTTTGACTCCGGCATCGGCGGCTTCGACGATGCTGGCGACGGTGTCGGTCTCCACGATGCCGGACGCGTCTCCATCGAAGTCGGCCGCCTCGACAACTGACACGATCGCCGCGATGACATCGTCGTGGACGGCCGGGAGGAAGATCGAATCGATCACCGAGTCCCTGCCCGTGTCGCGCCCGGTCTCGAGCGCAACCTCGACACTCGCCGTATCCCCGGTGACGAGGACCAGATAGCGACCGGGGTGAACCGTCCCCGCATAGATCGAACTCACCGGCGATGACTTCACCATCGCGTCACCGGTGAAGATTCCGACAGCGATCGAGCCGAACTCGACGATGGCGATTGCAGGATCAGACAATGCGCATCGCCCCCACCACGGTCACCCGTCGAATACGGGAGAACGTCCTCGGGCGGGTCAATCCCTCGCCCGTCGGACTGGCGATCGAGAAGGAACTGAAACCCTCCCCCCCGTCACCGAGGCCGGAGATGTTCGGCCCGTTCGCCACCATGATCGAGCAGTTCATCTCTCGCGCCATTCGTGTGATCGTGTCGACGTTCGTGGAGTGGATCGACGCCGTGTGCCGGAATCCGTGCTCGGACCGCACGGCCAGGTCGATGGCGGTGTCGACGTCCTTGACCCGAACAACGGGCATCACGGGCATCATCTGCTCCGTCCATACGAGGCTGTGTCCTGCCGGCACCTCCGCCACAAGGAGGCGAACGTCCGTGTCCACGGACACTCCGATCTCCGAGAGGATGACTCCGGCGTCCTTCCCGATCCATGCCGGGTTGATGACGCCGGGCTTCCCTTGCGACCCTATCTCGTTGAAGATCACGCGTTCGAGTCGCTTGAGTTCGTGCTCCTTGAGTCGGTACGAACCATGGGCGACCATCGACTGGACGAGACGATCAGCGACACTGTCGACGACGATGGTCGTCTTCTCGTCGACGCAGACGATGTTGTTGTCGAACGAAGCACCGCGCACGATGTCGCGCCCCGCCTGTTCGAAGTCGGCCGTTTGATCGACGACCGCAGGAGGGT
The DNA here is from genome assembly GCA_030599515.1 of Acidimicrobiia bacterium. Taxonomy (GTDB): domain Bacteria; phylum Actinomycetota; class Acidimicrobiia; order Spongiisociales; family UBA5794; genus JAHEEL01. The sequence goes on along the minus strand of JAUVNV010000229.1, from coordinate 2,160 downwards.
TGCCGGGTCCTGCCGTGATCGCCTTCTTCGGCATCGCAAGCGCTTCGCGAACCACGCCGGGACCACCGGTGACGAGCAGCACCGGGACGTCGGGATGACCCATCAGTCGCTTCGCGGATTCGAGCGTCGGCTCGGCGATCGCAGTCACGAGATCAGGCGGGCCCCCGGTGGCAACGATGGCCCGGTTGAGCACCTGAATGTTCTCGATCGACACGTCCTTGGCGTTCGGGTGGACGTTGAAGGTCACGGCGTTGCCGGCGGAGATCATCGCTATCGAGTTATTGATCACCGTCGACGTGGGGTTCGTCACGGGCGAGATCGACCCGATCACACCGTACGGGGCGTACTCGGTGACCATCATGCCCGAATCACCGGTGACGGCCTGGGGTTCGAGGTCCTCGGGACCGGGTGTGCGAACCGTGACCAACCGGTTCTTGAGAGTCTTGTCCTCGGCCCGCCCAAGGCCGGTCTCCTCGCGGGCCAGATACGCCAGTCGTTCACCGTCGGCGAGCATCCTCGAACGCATCGCGTCGACGATGACCCTCCGCTTCTCGAGCCCCATCTCTCGATATGCGAGGAACGCCCGACGGGCGGCAGAGACCGCCTCGTCGATCGAGACGTAGATGCCGTCGCCGAGGTTCGCCGAGAAAGCGGCGCTCTCCGCCGCCGCTCGCAGCGCCGGTCCCGTCCGATTCCGACCTTCGACGGCTTCGACCCGGCCGCTGACGCGGCCGATGATCTCTGCGATCTCCTGTTCGGTCAGCACCCGGGCCTCACTTCACGAACACCGTCTCGCCGTCGACCTCCCACGTGTCGACGATCCCCATGATGACGGCATCGCACGGTTTGTCCTTCGTGAGTTGGGTCTGGCGAGCAGAGCTGCCCGAGGCGTACATGACGACTTCTCCGATGCCGGCACCGACCGCATCGACGGCCACCACGTAGGAAGCCGTGTCGCCGCCGTCGGCGTCTATCTGACGGACGACGAGGAACTTCATCCCCTCCATGAGGGGTTCTTTGCGACTCGACACCAGCGTCCCGGTGACCCTTCCGAGCTGCATCTATCCCACCTCCTGGGTGTGTGGGGCAGCCGGGCTCAGCCGAGTTCGTCTTTGGCTTCGTCGGCTCGCCCGAGCGGGAGAATGAGATCGATGTTGAGGTGTGGGCGGGCGATGACGTGAGTCGAGATGACCTCGCCTACCTTCTCCGCGCCGCGAATACCGGCATCGACCGCAGCTTTCACCGCAGCGACGTCGCCACGGACGATCGCCGTCACGTAGCCGCCACCGGTCTCCTCATACGACACGAGCTCGACCTTCGCCGCCTTCACCATCGCGTCGGCCGACTCGACCATCGCGGAGAAGCTCCGGCACTCGATCATCCCCAATGCTTCAGCCATTTCCTCACTCCTTTTCGTTCTGTGTTGACTCTAGGTGATTATGCCCGCGACAAGGATCGTTCGGGTACTGAGTACTTCTTCTCACACCACTCTTCCCTCGAGGCCTTCGAGGGCTGCTACTGCGGCTCTCCAGCCAACATCGATGTCCCGCTCTTCTCCGCCGAGGTAGATACGGCCCATCGAACCGTGGGACCGCACCTCCAGGACGTTGATCTCCGACGCCTTCTCTGCCTCGTTCGCGGCCAGGGCAGCGTAAGCGGCGGGTTCGCACTCGAGGACGTACAGGGTCTGGCCGGGGATGATGAGCTGTCCGTGCCGGGTCCGGTTGATCAGTTGGGCATGGTGGTCATCGATGCGCCGGATGATCTGCGACGAGAGGATCTTCGGCTTGATGCGATCCGTTTCCACGTGATCGATGGACTCGAGGATCGCCTCGCCGGCCGCCCTCGTCTCTGCCTGGTCCGGCGAGTGGACCTCGAGCAGGCCGTAGTAGCGCTCGATGATCTGCATGCCCGGTTTGACCGTCGTGGCCTTCAGAGCGACGTCGGTGAGTCGGTTGATCTCGATGCCGGGCGCGACCTCAACGAACAGCGAAGCGTCGCCGGCGAGCGGGAGAAACCCCTGGGCGACGGTGCCGAGGAACGCTGCGTATTGCGGCTGCAGCGAGTCCAGGAACGTGTACGACCGGACCTCAATACCCTTTGCCACCGGCATCTCCTTCTGCTCCTCCGACGATCACCACTCCGGCGGACGCTCCGATT
>JAUVNV010000148.1 GCA_030599515.1 Acidimicrobiia bacterium | reverse complement strand
TCCGTCGTGGTCGTCGTCGGGGCCTCCGTCGTGGTCGTCGTCGGGGCCTCCGTCGTGGTCGTCGTCGGGGCCTCCGTCGTGGTCGTCGTCGGGGCCTCCGTCGTGGTCGTCGTCGGGGCCTCCGTGGTCGTGGTCGTTGCCGGAGGATGCAACGGCTTGTAACTCCAACTCCACGATTGGGTCGTAACCGTGCCGTCGGGGTGGGTCATCACGCGAGTCAACGTGTCGCCCGAGAGCTCCGAGGTGCATACGCGGCCACCGTTGTTCCCGTAGAAGGTCACGGTGATAGACCCGCCGGTATGCGACGTGTCGATGAACACCGGCGCATCGGAATCGTTGCGGAACTTCACGTCCGGGTACGGGAATCCGAGCGTTGCCTCTCGAATGTACGGGTACCGGCTGAAGTAGATGCTGTGCGGCCTGTGTTCGACGTCCTCGTAGCACCCGAAGAAGACGGCGTTGTAGATCGTCGTCGCGAACTGGCTTGTACCTCCGCCGATATTGATCGGGCTGTCGCAGCACGAGATCTCGCCGTTGATGATCGCTCCAGCACGGACGTACCCCTCGGCGAGCGTTCTCTCCCCTGCGGTGTCGTTGACGGAGAAGATCTCCCCCGGCATGACGATCGATCCATCGATCTCGTCGGCGAGCAGTTGGATATTGGTCACCCGGCTCTTGCAGCACGGGTGGTACGTGGTGAACGTGGAGACCTCACCGAATGGACCCATCGCCTCGGCCATCTCCGTCGTGAGCTCCGGCGTGGCGCCGACCATCGTCGGCAACCGCGCCGACCCGGTGTCGAGTGCAGCATCGATGACCACGCCCGGGACGGCATCGATGTCAACTATGACACCGTTGGTAGACGGGACGATCGCGATGGCAAGAGTGTCCTTGTCGAACGTGAAAGAGGCGTCGACGGGTTCACTTGCGAACCGGTCCACGTGTCGTTCCGCGATGTCGCGAAGCACGTCCTCGTCGAGTTCCACGACGAAGGCGGCCGGCGAGTTCACAACGAGTTCAGCTCGCAACGCGGACGCGAGGCCGGCTCTCGTGAACGCGAGGCGCCCCGCGAAGCCCTCCCGCCAGAGAAGCACCGGATCTCCGATGAGGTCGTTGGCATGTGCAACCGCGATGTCGACATCGACGCTCGTGATGGTCGGATCGAGATCGGTCAACGGCAGCACCACCGGAAGTCGTGCGAACGTGGCAAGCGACGCCGCGATGGCGCCGAACGCCGGCGGACGATCAAGCAGGGCACCCGGTCGCGGATACTCCGGCACGGCGACCGTTCCCTCCAACAGAACGGCGCCTTCGTATGCGGGTCGATCCACGACGGATCGGTCCCAACCGAAAAGCACGACTTCGACCATCTCCTCGTCGATGGTGGTCGGGATCGCGATCGCAACGGGCGACCACCACGAGTCGAACCAACCGCGAACGTCGGAGAGGAATCCGCCACCACGCCGCTGACGCAAGGCGTCATCGACAACGGCCTGTTCGTCGACCGCGAGACCTGCAGTTGGGGGATCGAGCACAACGTCTTCGCCGTCGACGATGAACGGCGCCGGCGCCGCTACCAGTCGGGCCTCATAGTCGGCAATCGCGGCGACGGCATCCTCGGTAGAGAGTCCGGAGAGATCGACTTCGGCCGCGGTGACGTTGCGCCCGACCCGATCGGGATGCAGAACCTCTTCGTAGACGTAGACACCGGCAACGAACATCACGACCACGATCGGCACGGCGATCGCGATTGAGATGAGAATGCGGCGCACGGCGTCCCTCGTGTGATCAGGCTGGACCGCAAGTGTATGGCGGACCGCTGTTTGTGCAATGAATCTCCGAAGAAGGGCCCGCCGGTCGTCGGTGCCGCGCTTCCTACTCGAAGACTCTCGGGATCTCCAGCGAGGCCCAGTCGGGCTCCTCGTAGTCGCCAACCGTTTGGCGGTCGGGGAGGTCGAGAGGCCCCGGCGTCAGGTCCTCATAGGGGATCTGATCGAGGAGGTGGCTGATGACGTTGAGGCGACCGGCCTTCTTGTCCTCGAGATCTGCAAAATGCCAGGGCGCCCACTCTGTGCTCGTGCGCTCGAATGTCACGTCACGAGCACGCGAGTAGTCGACCCACCGGGAGCGCGCCGTCAGATCCATCGGACTGAGCTTCCACCGTTTCTTGGGATCGGTGTTCCGTGCCTGGAATCGGCGCTCCTGCTCTTCGTCGCTCGTGTGGAGCCAGTATTTGATGAGGAGAATCCCATCGTCGGTGATCTCTTGCTCGAATGCAGGACACAGCGTGAGGAACTGCTCGTACTGGTCATCGGTGCAGAACCCCATGACCCGCTCCACGTTCAACCGGTTGTACCAGGAACGATCGAAGAGCACCATCTCCCCGGCGGCGGGGAAGTGAGCGACGTATCGCTGCAAGTACCACTGCGTCTTCTCCCGGTCGGTCGGGACGGGGAGAGCGACCGTTCTCACGATTCTGGGGTTCAGCCGGCGTGTGATCGTCTTGATCGTCCCGCCCTTGCCCGCAGCATCCCTGCCTTCGAAGATGACGATGATCCGCAGACCCTGGTCCTTGATCCAGGCCTGCAGCTTGGCGAGTTCGACCTCGAATTCGGCCAGACGTTTCTCGTAAGTCTTGGTCTTCATTCCCGGAATCGTAATCATCGGCCGCCGCAGATACCGCCAACCGTCGTTACGAGGCTCTGCGTCGAGCCCGATCTCGACGACGACGACGCAACCGGCGACGCTCCCCGGCGTCCATCCCTCCCCAGACGCCCTCGACCTGTGCCGTCTCGAGAGCGAATGCGAGGCACTCCTCGCGCACAGGGCATCCCTCACAGATCGCTACCGCTTCGTTTGCAGCTGACGGAACGTCGCTGGGAGGGAAGAACACTTCGGCCGGGTACGAGGCACACGCGGCTTCCTCGTACCAGGGTTCCTGGGCGTCGAAGTACAGTTCGTTGACCACGGGCACCATGTCGTCGCTCCGCTTCGCAATTCGTTACAGGGAAACGCCATAGGACCGCGGAATGTTCCCGCCGGATCCCGCGAGGAACGGCCGATCAGGTTGGCCGGGCAGTGACGTCGTCGAACGACCAACTCAGATCGCTATCGCAACGAACGACGCCCTCGACACGGCCGACGAGTTCCTCGAGCAGTCTGGCATCGGTCCGGGTGGGAACCTCGCCGGTCAGCGACACCACCCCGTCTGCAACCCTGACGGATACATCGGACGAGTCGAGCATGAGGATTCTCCTGATGACGCCACGCTCGACGGCACTCGCTATGACATCGTCATCTCGAGCGAAAGCGACCAGGATGTCTCCCCGGCTTACGATTCCCTCGAGACGGCCGTCCGGATCGACGACCGGGAGCCGTTTCACGTTCCGTTCGGTCATGAGGCGAGCCGCTTCCGAGAGCATCGTGTTGCGATCGACCACGAACGGGGACCTCGTCATCACTGCGCCCACGGTAGATGGCACTCTGGTCTTCTTCTCACCGAACACCGTGTCGAAGAGACGCCGCCGCCCCACCGCTCGATCAGCCTCGGCCTCGATGAAGTCGGCTTCGGTGATGATTCCAATCACGACTCCGTCGTCCGCAACGACGGGGAGGCCGGATACCCCGTGATCGATCATCGCGCGAGCTGCCTGCTTCAACGACCAGTCGGGATGCGCCCTTTCGACCTCTGTTGTCATGACGTCGACGACTCTCATGGATGCTCCCTCCTCGACGACCGGAATCACTCCCAATTCACTGGGACCAATCCTCCGGCGGATACTGATGCTCGTGTCTGGTTGCGACTCGGGCTGCGTACGCCGCCGCCTCGCTGCGTCGCGACATCTCCATCTTTGCGAGAAGGTTCGACACGTAGTTCTTCACCGTCTTCTCGGCGAGGAACATCTCCTCGGCGATCTGACGATTCGTCATTCCGTCGGCGATGAGATCGAGGATTCGCCGCTCCTGTGGGGACAACCTGCGTATGAGCGGATCGTCGACGGTGTGCCCGCGGAGCCGGTCGAAGAGCGGTTCGGCCATGGCTGGATCCAGCAGTGTCTCACCGGCGCCGACTCTCCGGATGCTATCGATGAGCGCCTCAGCATCGATCCTCTTCAACACGTATCCGGCGGCGCCGGCCATGATCGCCGACATCAATGCTTCTTCGTCGGCGAATGAGGTGAGGATGAGTACGCCGACATCCGGCCACCGGTCGACGATCTCGCGGCATGCCTCGACACCGGAGCCGTCCGGCAGTCGAACGTCCATGACGACGACGTCCGGAGCGTCATATCCCACGCGCCGAACCCCTTCTTTGGCGGTGTCGGCCTCGCCGACGACCGTGAGGTCATCGTACGAGTCGATGAGCGATCGGAGCCCGCGGCGAACAACCTCGTGGTCGTCGACGAGAACGACTCGGAGCGGACCTGCCGGCTTCTTCTTGCGTGGCACGACAGCAACCTACAGCATCCTGAACGCTGCGGGAGGGTCGAGTGGCCCGATCCGGGACCGAGTAGCCTTCACCCGTGGTGTTGAAACAGTTCACGCCGGCACGGTTACGCGACCTCGTCGAGGGCGCAGCCGCCGTGGCCGGGCAAACGGACCTCCAGGCGATTCTGGCAACGACGGTGGAGATCGCGATGGATCTCACCGGCGCGCCCCACGCCGCCCTTGGTGTGGTCGGTCAACATGGCGGGCTCGTCGAGTTCGTCCACGCCGGTCTCGATCCAGCGACGGCCGAGACGATCGGTGCGCCTCCCCAGGGCCGCGGACTGCTGGGTCTCATCTCCGAAGAGGGCAAAACGGTTCGCCTCGACGACATCTCCGATCACACGGCCTCGGTCGGCATGCCGTCGCATCACCCGGAGATGGGTTCGTTCCTCGGCGTACCGGTGCGTGCGGGGCCGAACCTCTTCGGCAATCTCTACCTCACAGACAAGGAAGGCGGCTTCACCGAAGAGGACGAGGCGCTCGTTGAGGCGCTGGCGATGATCGCAGGGACGGCCATCAGGACCGTGAGACTCCAGCAGCGGCTCCAGAGCCTTGCAGTAGCCGAGGATCGGGAGCGGATCGCCCGCGACCTGCACGACGCGATCATCCAGGATCTCTTCGCCGTCGGGCTCTCTCTTCAGGGTCAGGCGCTCAAGGTCGTCGATCCCGAGATCAGACGCGCACTCGAGCGGGATGTCGCCAGCCTGGACCGGACGATCACGTCGTTGCGAGGCTTTATCTTCGACCTTGGCGCGCCCGCGGGAGGGCAGCGGACGCTGCGATCGGAACTTCGCGAGCTTGTGACCCGACTCGCCGGGCCGCACGACACGGAAGTGCACGTCGCCTACACGGGATCGCTCGATGCACTCCCACAGCACGTCATCGACGACGCGACACAGCTCGTACGCGAGTCATTGAGCAACTCGCTCCGTCACTCGCACGCGGACCGGATCGTGATCGAGATCCACGGCGGGGACGATCGACTTGCTCTCCGCATCTCCGACAACGGGGTCGGGTTCGATCCCGCAGAAGTGGCGTGGGGACTCGGACTCACCAATCTCAGAGAGCGTGCAACACGCGCCGGGGGACAGATCTCGATCGACTCGACGGCCGAATCGGGAACCGCCGTTCGAGCCTCGCTCCCTCTGTGACGAAGCGCGCGCCCTCTCGTTTTCGTTGTAGCACCGAGGACCACTAGATTCCGGGTCTGGATCAGTTCATTCGATTGGGGGGTCCATGGACCTGAGGGTCACCGCTGCAGGCGAAGATATCACCGTTCCCGCCGGAACGACGGCCGTTATCGGCGCGGACTCAGCCGCGACGATCAAGGTGGCGCGTCCGGGGATCTCGCGACGGCACGCAGTGGTCAAGTACGACGGTTCCCACTGGGTCGTGCAGGACGCTTCGAGCCGAAACGGAACGTTCCATAACGGTGCTCGCATCCAGTTCCTCGACGTGAATGGCCCGACAACGATTCGGCTCGGTCACCCCGGCGAGGGCGCGGAGGTCGTGCTTACTCCGGTCGTCGGGTCGGGACGGAAGACGACCGATCCGCATTCGCCGGTCGTCACAGCACCGGCATCTGCACAGCGAACGCGCGTTGCTCCGGCGACCCAGGCGACGGCGCCCGGCAATGTCGACCCGCGACTCGACGATCTGATCGCATCTCTCAATGACACGGTGAAGTCGGTCAAGGGCCTCACCTGGTCGGTGTGGGCGATGATCGCCGTAACGGCCGTTCTAGCCGTGCTCACATTGTTCGTGGGGATCGTGGGCAACTGAGCGAGCACTTCGTGCTCGGTAGTCGGTAGTCGGTA
>JAUVNV010000047.1 GCA_030599515.1 Acidimicrobiia bacterium | reverse complement strand
GTTCGTAGTGGTTACCCGACGAGATTGGTGGGGCTGTGGCTTGGCCCTGTCAGGTACTCGAGCGTGGCCTTGTGAGCGCTGTCGATCTGCTCACGGGTCTCGGAGAGTTTCCCGTAGTTGAGCTTCGAGGGGTCGTTGTAGCGACCCGTTCTAGCTCCAGTGGGGAGCAGGTGCACGGTGGTGCCATCCGGAACTGAGGCGAGGTCGGTGGCAAAGCGATGGCGTCGCGCTATCTCGAACGCAACAACGGCCACGTCCCAGGGCGCCGACGGGACCTCGAGCGCGTCGTCCACGTGTCCAACGTGCATGACGTAGATCGTCTTCGCTCCGAGTTCGTACGCTCGCGAGACCGGGATCGAGTTGACGACGCCCCCATCAATGAAGTGTTTCCCGGCGATCTCGACCGGGGGGAGGAGGCCGGGAACGGCTGACGACGCGAGGATCGCGTCGATCAGCGGACCGGCGGTGAACCACTGCTCGGCGGCATCTTCGATGCAGGCTGCCACACACTGGAACGGCGCGGCGAGGCCGTCGAAGGCGTCGTCATCGAGCAGACTTTCCAGCCACTCACGCAGTTGGTCGTTGGCGTGGAGATACGTGCGCTGCCGTAGTGCCGATCGTGCCCTGCTCCACAGACTCCCGGGGAAGACATCCGCGAAGTTCAGGTCGAGCCATGCCTGTTCGAGCAGCGCTGCACCATCGGTGCTCGGCGTACGCGCTATCAACGCACCGTTGACCGCTCCGATCGAAGTTCCAAGAACAACATCGGGGCAGATGCCCTGCTCGGTGAGCGCCTTCAACATCCCGACCTCGTACGCACCCCGGTGGCCGCCGCCGCCTAGAACGAAGGCTACCTCGGGAGGAGTCACGACGGCCCCTCCCGGGTTGCCGGGTCTCGGTTCTCGTCGATCCACGTGTCGATCGTCTTCCACTGCTCATAGAGCCAACGGGTCTGTGCGTCAACACCGACCGGGACGGCGGCTGCATTGACATGCCAGTAGTTCGCTTTGATCGTGCGGTCGAAGGGCATCCCATCCCAGATGGCGCCCATCGACGTCAGGTCCTCCGTTCCGGTGTGAGCGACGAACACAACGTCGGCTTCGGGCGCAACCTCGATCGCAGCCAGCGCTCCCGACGGGTGTGGAGGAAGGAGGTTGTTCAACCCTCGAGCAGCATCGGCTTGATCCGTCATGCCGTGTCGATCCAGACTTTCAATCGCCCTTGTCCTTCGCTTCGGCGTGTAGTTCCCGCCCTCGGGGAACAACACGAACGCATCCTTCGGCCCCATCCCCGAAGCGGCGTCGCGTACGGCCTCGAGGGCGAGTTCGCGTTGCTTCGGGTGTGGGCGGATGAACCGCATCGGGAGTCGGTGTCCCATGATGTCGAAGAACGGCGCGAACTCGAGTTCCTTCTTGCCGACGATCCGCGGGTACCGGCCGAACTCGTGGAGAAGCGTCCCGGCGAGGAAGATCGAGTCACCCGGCCCGGCGTGACGACTGAAGACGATGACGGGGCCGTCGATCGGTGGATTCCTCGGGAACTCGATCGTAAGACCGAGCGCCGACTGCACCCCCCGGGACATGGCGGCAATCCACCACCCGAGGACCCCGTAGTGGATCTCACGGAACCTCGGCTTGCGGACTCTCGCACCGAATCCTGAGACGAGCCACAGATCGAACACGATGATGAGACCGAGCACCTCGTAGAACATGGCAGTGACGGCGAGTCTCGTGAATCTCAGCGCCTTCCACCGCCCGGGGACAAACAGATCGGTCACGAAGGCCACCGCGAAGAAGATTGGGCTGAAGATCACACCGACAAGAGCAACAACGAAGATGATCGGATCGAGGATCACTCGACGCACCGCGATCGGTGGCATCCACATAGCTGCTCCGGGAAGGGGAAAGACGATGATACCGCCCGGCGGCATCGACGAGCGGATGACGAGCACCCGGACACGGTCCGACACGAGCGTCAGGGAACTGATCCCTACAGTGCGTGCAGTTGTGCGTGGGGACGTTTCCGTTGGCGTCAGCACGCTTGCAGCGGAGGCGTGCCCTCAGACGGTGACGACGGTCTTCCCTTGCGTGTGCCTCTGCCCGACATAGGCGATAGCCTCCGGGGTCTCGCTCAGCGGGAACGTTCTGTCGACGACCGGCGTGACCTTCCCGTCTTCGATGAGTTCCTTGAGAGCTATCAGGTCCTCTTTGGTCTCCGCCGACATGAACTGGCGCAGGTTCTGGCTCACGAACGGTGACAACGCGACCGCCCTGAGCGTGCGGCCGAACCCCATGAGAAAGCGGCCGCCCGATCCCCCAACGATCACCAACGTCCCCTCGGGCGTGAGCGCGCCCCTCAGCTCTGAAAGTGAACGGTTCCCGGCCATGTCGAGGATCACGTCGTAGCGCTGTCCGCTCTGGGTGATGTCCTCCTGGGTGTAGTCGATCACGTGGCTAGCACCGATCGATCGGACCATGTCCACGTTCCTCGTACTGCACACGCCGGTCGCTTCAGCGCCGAACGCCCTGGCGATCTGCACGGCGTACGTGCCTACGCCTCCGGACGCGCCGATGATCAGCACCTTCTGCCCGGGCTGTACCTCCGCCTGATCGCGAATGGCCTGAAGAGCGGTGAATGCGGAGATGGGCACCGCCGCAGCTTGTTCGAAGGTGACATTGGCCGGCTTCAGCACCAGGGCGTCTTGAGAGACGGACGCATACTCGGCGAACCCCCCTTTGCAGAACCCGAATACCTCATCACTCGGCTGGAACTGCTTCACGTTCTTGCCGACCGCCTCAACGTGCCCTGCGATTTCCATGCCGGGAACCTTGGTCTTCGGCCTGCGGATTCCGTACCCCATGAGGCGAACGATGTACGGCAGGCCGCTCGTCACGAGCCAGTCACCGATGTGGACTCCGGCCGACTGGACGCGCACGAGTACATCGTCATCTCCGATCGTCGGCTTCTCGATCTCTTGAAGCCTGAGGACATCTCCGGGTGCCCCGTACTCGTCTTGTGTGATCGCCTGCATTGTGTTCTCCTTCTCGGTAGTGAGACCGGCCCAAGGGCTGGCCGGTCTGATCCTCGTCGTCTCGATTCGTACACTGTAAGTGTAGAGTGTAACCTATCCGTACACCGTAAGGTTGTCAAGAGATTCCTGAGACTTACTTTGTACGCCTAGAGTGCGAGGACAGAGAGGACCCAGATGTCGACACAGACCGAACCGAATGCTGAACCCCGAGTCCCCCTCAGTAGGGAGCGGGTCCTGCGGGTCGCCATCGCCCTTGCGGACGAAGGCGGGATCGGGTCCCTCACCATGCGCAAGCTCGCACAGGAGCTCGGTGTCGAGGCGATGTCGCTCTACTACCACGTGACCAACAAGAACGACATCCTGGACGGCATGGTCGATGTCGTCTTCAGCGAGATCGACCTGCCTCCCAGCGGACCCGAGTGGAAGGCGGCTCTGCGTGAGCGGGCAATCTCCACCCGCGAGGTTCTCTCACTCCATCCTTGGGCAACCAGCATGATGCAATCGCGGCCCAACCCCGGCCCGGCGTTGTTACGTCACCACGACTGGGTGATCGCAACGCTGAGGGAGTCGGGGTTCTCGATCGAGTTGACCGCCCACGCGTTCTCCGCCATGGACGCCTACATCTATGGATTCGCGCTGCAGGAGGAGACCCTCCCGTTCGACGCCGCAGAGGAGGTTGCAGCAATCGTGGAGACGTTTCTCGAGCAGTTCCCCACCGAGGAGTACCCCTACCTCGCCGAGTTGAGCGTCGAGCACATCATGAAACCCGGCTACGACTACGGGGACGAATTCGAGTTCGGGCTCGACCTGATCCTCGACGGCCTCGAAAGAGCTCAGGCGCGATCGGCATCCGCCACATCGCAGACGTGACACGGCCGAGACCGGGTTAGAGACTCACTCTGGCCCCACCTCATCCGTGGGGTCCACGAGATCATCGACATCGTCAGCCGGACAACTCGACAGATCCCACCTTCCACGCCGCTTGACAAACTGCCACCATCGACCGTCGTGACCGAGCCGAACTCTCGTATCGCCCCAGATGAGGGCATTACGGTCGACGCGCAAACGTGAGGTGGCGACCCCGGCCGCCACCAGCCGCTCTCGGGCCTCTGCCATCGTCCTAGGGTCCGGTCTCCAGGGCGCCTCGGAGACCGCATGCAGACCGGCGACTCGACCGAAACGCCATGCCAACGCCTGGCTCTCGAGTTCACGGCTTCTGATGCCTGACCGCGAGACGAGGGTCTCCCACTGCGGAGTATTCAGCGCGGCCTCTGCCCTTCGGGCCAGGTCTGCTGTCGCGTCGAGAGCGAGTTCCGAATCGCATTCACCGGTGGACATCAGTCGCGCTCGAGCCACCGCATCGGAAGCGAGTTGCGTCAACCCTGCAGTGTCGAGCCCCGAGCCGGCCGGCGGATCCGTGGGCCACGGTGCCGGCCGAGCTGGCTTCCGCGGTGCATGGGGGACGGAAGGCAGCGCCCCGATGGTTCGCCTCCAGGCATCCCTGGCCGGCATCGTCGTCTCACGCACAGGCCGGTCCGAGCTCTTGCTCGGCGCCGCTCCGGTGGCCCTCAGCGCTCTGAGGTCGGCGAGTATCTCCTCACGCTCTCTGCCGCGCAGCAGCAACAGATCGAACGGGTCGGCGTCGACCCGATCCGCCATCAGGTAGCACACGGCGGCAGAGTGCTTGCACGGATCGGCCCAATCGGGGCACGAGCATCGGGGCACGAGTTCCCCGGCGGTCGGGAACAGATCCACGCCCGCCGCCCGAGCGTCGTCGACAATCCCGGGATCCATCTCGCCATCCAGCAGGGCCGCTGCGTGAGCCGCTCTGGCGACCACGGCACCGAGAACCCGATCCCACTCTTCGTCGGTGAGGGGGCGGATGCGAACGGTGACTCGGTACGGTTGGCGACGTCTCCCCTGCACCAGGGCGGTCACCACTCCCGGCTCCACGGCCATTCCCCACACCCGGTCCTGGCGAGCGTATGTCCGACCGCGTGGGAGTCGGTTGGGGTCGAGTCGCGCCCGGTTCTCGAGGGCATCGATCCAGGCCCTCCCCCACCACGTCTTGGCGAAGGTACGTCGAACCATCAGTCGTCACCTCCCAACGCGACCAGAGCGGCGAGGTCGTCGTTCGACAACTCCGTGATCCACGCCTCACCCCCACCCACAACGGAATCGGCGAGCGCCCGCTTGTCCTCCAACAGAGCGGCGATCCGATCTTCCACGGTGCCCTCGCAGATCATCCGGTGCACATGCACGGTGCGATCCTGACCGATCCTCCACGCCCGATCGCTGGCCTGATCCTCAACCGCAGGGTTCCACCATCGGTCGTAGTGGATCACGTGTGTTGCCCGGGTGAGGTTGAGCCCCGTGCCACCGGCCTTGAGAGAGACGACGAAGACGTCAACATCGCCGTCCTGGAACGCATCCACCATCTCCTGTCGCCGCCTCACCGGAACGGATCCATGCAAGAACAGAGTCCGTGCACCGATCGAAGCCAAGTGTTCCTCGATGAGTCGGCCCATCGCGACGAACTGCGTGAAGACGAGCGCTGCGTCGTCCTCATCGATGATCACCTCGACGAGATCGACCAAACCGTCGAGCTTGCCTGATCTTCCGGCCAGCGGACCGCGCTGATCGAGGTACTGCGCCGGATGGTTGCAGACCTGCTTGAGCCCGGTGAGGAGCTTCAGGACGAGTCCACGCCGATTGATGCCGTCGGCCTCCTCGACCTGAGCAAGCACATCCTCGACCGCCGCGCGATAGAGCGTTGCCTGCTCGGTCGTCAGCGGCATCAGGTCATCGGTCTGTATCTTCGGCGGAAGGTCGGGCACAACGCCCGGGTCGATCTTGCGCCGACGCAGCATGAATGGGCGCACCATCCGGCTGAACATCTCAGTGACCTCCCGATCACCGTGGCGCTCGATCGGAATCGCCACCTCTCGTCGGAACGTCTCGTACCGGCCGAGCAAGCCGGGTGTGGTCCAGTCGAGGAGCGACCACAGATCGCCCAGGTGGTTCTCGACCGGTGTCCCGGTCAGGGCGAGTCGGGCCTTCGAGATGATCGTACGCATCGCCCTGGCGGTCCGGGCCCTCGGGTTCTTGATGGCCTGGGCCTCGTCAGCCACGACCAGACCCCAGTCCGGCGCGCCAAGGTGCTCGGCATCTCGACGGACGATCCCGTAGGTTGCCAACACGATCGCATCGTCCGCGAGGTCATCGAGGTTGCGCTCGGGACCGTGGTAGCGCCGCACCGGCACCCCGGGAGTGAACCGCCCAGCCTCCCTCTCCCAGTTGCCGATCACCGAAGCGGGGCACACCACCAGCATCGGACCCTCGACCAAGCCTGCTCGGTGAAGGGCCAGCACCTGGATCGTCTTGCCAAGCCCCATGTCGTCGGCGAGCACTCCACCGAGGCCGAGCGTGGACATCTCCGAGAGCCACGCCAGGCCCCGTCGCTGGTAGGGGCGCAGGGTGGCAGACAGTCCCACGGGCTCATCCATCTCTCGTTCTGAGTTGGCAACTAGTCGATCGGCGAGGTCGGCGATCGGCCCGGTCACCTCGACAGCGACGGTGTCGCCGTCCACCTGTGTGGTTCCACCCAGAGCGGCTGCCAACGCGGCCCCCGCACCGAGTCGCCGCCGTTCGCGCAGCCGGGCCAGCCGTTCCGGATCCGCTCTCACCCATCGGCCGCGGACCCTCACGATCGGTCGTTTCGCCTCGGCCAGGATCTCGATCTCATCTGCGGTCAGTTCCTCGCCGTCGACGACACCGTTCCAGTGCATCTCGGCGACCGCCTCCAGACCGAGCCGTCCGGGACCCGCTCCACCCGGTGTCGCGGTACTGATCGTCGGACGCACTTCAAGGGGAGCGAACACGTCGGCAGGCCACAAGACGGTGATGCCTGCCGCCGCCAGATCTTCGGAAGCGCCACCCAGGAGCTGTTCTGCCTCGGCGTCGGTCAATACGAACCGATCCGGTCTGGCCTGGTCCAGAAGGCGCTCGAGCGGTGGCCACACTCTCGCCCCGCGTCGGAGGGCGAGGAGGAGATCGGTGTCAACATCGGCGCCGAATCGGTCGAACACGAGATCCGGCGCGTTCCACACCGAGGCAGCCTCCAGTACGAGGCTCGGATCGACGAGGCTCTGGAGTGTGAGTGCCGCCTCGAAGTCTCCGTCGTTGTCGAGCGGAAGCTCCAGTCGGAGGCCCACTGCAGAACCGGCATCGCCCGCTTGCAGCGTCGACAGCCACGTTGCACCACCGCCCACGTCCAGCGGCGTCGCGCCCGCATGAGTCGGACTCAGGAGAGGTGCGGAGGCGGTGCGGGGAAGGCTATCGGCGACCGCGTCGAAGAAAGCTTCGACAGCAAATACGGGGTCCAACACCTTCGTCGGCGTCGAGGCGCCGACCACGAGGACATGCGCCCGCGGTGGGAGAGCCGCTGAGAGGGCTCGCCGGCGTTCGACGTCCACCGGATCCAGCGGACCCACGGTCCAGGTGTCGAGGCCGGACGGTGACACCGCCGGGAGGATCCGCCCCCGACCGATGAGATCGACGGCCAGCCCTGCCGCCACGGACCAGGCCCGGACCGAAGGCGACACATCCTCATCGGAACCGACCTCGATCAGCGCGTCGATGGCCCGTGCGATCGGGAGGGTGGTCGCCCTGACGGATCGGCGCCGTACGACGGACCCGGCAGGGAGCGCGAGTCGCACCTCCGTGTCGCCTTGGTTGAAGCCCTTCCGCCAGAGAGCGAAACACGAGTCGCGTGCCGGGTCACCCGGCACGAACCGTGCGTCCACATACGGTGCAAACATAAACAAACGACCATAACGGCCGTTGGTTGCTGTTCACTCGCGCTTGGGCCGAACCGATGTGGGCGCTCAAGAACAACCTGAACGCGCCGCAAGCCCGGTGGAATTGGAACCACCAACCTCCTGATCCGTAGTCAGCATCAGGGGTTCATGCCACCTTGGCGATACGGCCGAAATCCATGCAGCACACGGGTTCTCGTCTCTCACCGATTTGCACCGGTTCCCGTCGTTTCTCAACCTCTCGCGGCCCAGCCGCGGCCCACACCAACGCGCCGACACATGTCGCTCACCAACACCGATGCCAGACCATGCGATCTGGCTACCACTGGCATCAAGAACCTCGACGAACCGCGCGACGAAGTCGCTGCGGACCACCTCGAACAAACCACCACGGACCCGATCGTTGCACCGAACGTACAGGAAACCCCGACTCGAACGCTGACGAAGTGTCCCAAATCGGTGAGAGGCTCGTGCTTGATGTGGGCTCCCAATCGGTGAACGTGACAGGACTTGAACCCACAGCCCTTACGTTGCGAACGCGGCACTCTCATCGCCGCGACCAGTGACCAAACATACTCTGACCGGGGAAAACGTTCTCAGCACCTCTCACCGCTATTCATGGTTCCCCAGCGTTTCGTGCACGAGACGTGCACGGTCAGCGGTTCCGCCTCATCCCCGGCGTCGATCCGACCGATGCCCAGCGAAGACCCCCGGGCATCCTTGCTCGGTTCGGCGACCCCGGCAGCATCTCCGAAGGCCTGGCCGAAGAGAACACGCGCCCGAACTGGACTCGCCGAGATGCCGCCGGCCCTCCGGAAGGTCCGAGCGAAACGAACCCAGGAACCGATGCCACCGGGAGCCGAACATAGCCGGTTATGGGCGTCTGGGGGCTATGAATGAAGTTGCCTACATGCAGGAGTCGCTACTCGGGGCGTTCCGTCTCCGCCATGCAGCGAGCGGTCGCAATTCACTAAGACTGACCCCGGCGACAACTAGCCCGAATACCGAGAGCCACAGCGCTTGGTGACCCCAGAAACGGTACGCGATCCCAGCACCAACACCGCCAGCAAGGAAGCCCGCGAGTAATGCCGACAGCACTTGGATCCGCCAGCGGTCGACCGAAGTACCTCCCAATCGCCGACCCAGAAGGATTCCAAGATCTGTGACGACGCCGGTCATGTGGCTCGTCCGCACCGTTGCGCCGCTGTAGCGGGTCGCAAGACCATTCTGCAAACCCATGGCGGCAGCCAGCAAGTAGTTCGCCAACTGCCGCTCAAGATCGAACAGGAGAATCGCGACGACGATCAGTGCTGCTTCGACAAGGAATGCCGACACATATCTGCGGCCAACTTGCAGTTCCTCGTGTACCACCAAGAATCCGGCGATCACGTTCCCGGCGACGAAGAACATGATGACCAAAACAAGCGTCTGAATCTGTGAGAGATTGGCTTCGGCGACAGCTATGCCCAGATTGGACACGGAGCCCGTCACGTGGCTGACCGCAAGATTCAAGAAGCTCAGCAGCCCGATAGCGTTGATGTATCCAGCGTTAAGGGCCAACAAAACTGCAGCCCACAGAGCGAAGCTGAAAGCCGGCTGACCGGCACCACCCTCACCGCGATGTCCTTTGGCGTCGGCGGTCATACGAGCCAACCCGCGACGAATCTTCTTCTGTTGCGACGTGACCTTGAGACACAAGACCTAACGTCGCTTCCTATATTGCGCTCTACGCAGACCAAGGATGTGATTGCTTGGTTTGATACGGAGCCAGGAGTTGCACGTGACATTCTCCTAGCTCCGAATCATGGGCGGTTCTTACTTGGTTCAGATGCCGATCCTGCCAGCGGTCGCGTCTCCGCCCTGTTGCAGCGGGTAGGGTTCCAGAGCTGCTTTGTCTGCGGATGCGATCCCTGCATCGAGCATCTGGACTCGGGTCTTCAGCCAGACTTCTTCTTCTTTGGTCATGTTGAGTAGCGGAGTTCTGACCTTGTGGCCGCTGATCACGCCTTTGAGTTCGAACCAGTACTTCCAGAAGGCAACTACGTACACGCCTTTGCGATAGTTGGGCCAGAAGAACTCGTTCAAGAGTTGGCGTCCAGGTTCCATCTCGTTGTATTTGGCGAGACCCTCTTCCCACTTTCCGGCCATGATCAAATCGGTGTAGTCGCGAAGCGGTGTGTAGTCCGGTGTCTGGAGCAGCCAGTTGTGCCAGGCGCAGCAGAGGGTCGGGTTCTTCATGATTCGCATCTCGTAGGGCCAGTGATCCTCGAGAGGATTGCTGACCCAGATCTCGTAATTTGCTTCACGTTCGGCTTCCCAACACCACATTTGGTCGGGACGGCCATCCTTGACCCCGCAGATGTTCGGGATTTCCCGCGAGAGTCGGCCAAGGGTCTGTGCGGTGACGAGCTTCGACAGCGGACTGTCGTAGAAGACGGTGCCGATGTCGAAGTGGTCGGTGACATGATGCCACCACTCTTCCACAGCCTGTTCATTGGCTGCTTGGAAGTACGGCGACAGAATGGCGACCATATCGGCGCCCTTCTCCTCGGCGTGTCGGCAGAGATCGATAACGTCTGCCGCGCAATGATGAGCAGCCTGGACAATGACCGCGATCTCCCCCTGGGCTTCGTCGATAACGATCTCGGCGACTCTCTTGCGTTCTTCCTGGGTGAGGGAGTAGAACTCGCCGACATTGCCCAATATGAACACTGCATCGTTCTTGGTGTCGATGACATACCTGACTTCAGCCCTCAGGTCCGCTTCGTGGATTTGCAGATTGTCGTCAAAGGGCGTCGGGATGGTCGCCACCAATCCGCCATGACCCAAGGTATCCATTGACCACTGCTTCGCTTCGTGCTTGCTTCCGTACTTCACGTCTCGCCTCCTGTCGCTATCGCTGGCCCGTGCCTCCACGGTCGCGAACAGGACGAACGCGAAACAGAGTCAAACGACCCAACGCCATGCCAAGCAGATCCTTTTGTGCTTCGATGCGAGTCTGCTCGTTGGTGTCGGTCTCCTTGGAATGCAGAAGGGGTGCCCGCCGGGGCACCCCTTCAATCGACCGTGGGTTGAGTTACGCGAGGGCCTTCGCCTTCTGTGCCGCGAACTCGTCGTCGGTGAGAACTCCATCCTTGTGGAGCTGTACGAGTTTCGTAATCTCATCTGCTGAGCCGGTATCCGATCCGGCCGTCTCCTGGATGTACGCGACAGCTGCCTCTTCACGATTGGCGGCTTGCTGTGCCTGGCGTTCGTGCATCGAGGTACCACGCACGATGACGTACACGAGGACGCCGAGGAATGGAAGGACGAGTACGAACAGTATCCACATCGCCTTTGCGAAACCGTTGAGTTCTTTGTCGCGAAAGATGTCGATGAAAATGGTAATGAGGAGCCAGATCCATACGACCCACAGGAAGATCATGAACATGGTCCAGAACAGGTCCAGAATTGGCATCGGAATCCCTTCGAATACTGCCTGGGCGACGACTTGCCGCCCTGGTCGTGAGTTGGTTCGGGTGCGTCCGTGCGGTCGAGCCACACAGCCCGCTGATCCGAATCAGTTCCGTGGCGATTCTAGGCGGTGGGATCCCGGAGCGGGTCGCGTGGATCGTCGAAGAGGCGACGAAACACGACCGCTCGACGAAGGATCATGCAGACAGTCTCCCCTTCCCGTCACGGCCACAATCCGTTCGGAGTACAGGGAATGCACGGTGGGGGTCGCATTCGGCTGCGGTGTCGCCGGAAAGTCGACACCGCTTCGCTTGACCCGAAGCGTGCAAGAGCAGCAGGGCCCCACCATGCGGGGCCCTGCTCTTGGTCGTGGTGTCGACAGATCAGTTCTCTGAGCTGTCCTCGTCTGACTCGTCGTCGACAGGGGCCGGGAGATAGGAGGCGTCCACGACACCGGCCACGACAGCATTGCCTTCGGCATCAACAGCAGCCAGTGTCTCAGATGTGACCGCCGCGACGTTGCCCACGTCATCTGTCGTGGCGACGCCAGCGATCTCGCTCGCAACGAGCGTCCCGTCGTCACCGATAGCGGCGGTGGTCACACGCCCAGCGATCGATTCGCCGTCAGTCGCCACCACGAAATCCGTGGCCGCGTTGTCGGAAACGACATTGCCATACATGACAGCGTCGGATTCGTTTGCGAGTGAACCGACCACGCCTGAAGCCTCGGCATCGAGTCTGTGTTCTGCGAGGGTCTCATAGCCAGCAATGACGTCCTGGAGTTGGGACACCCACGTGTTCTCGACAACAGCGATGAATGCAGAACTCCCCGGCTCAAGCGACTCTGCGGCCTCCTTGAGTTCTTCGTTCTCAAGCGCCATCTTGGCGATCTTTGCGCTACCAGCGCCGATACCGGCACCAACGGCGGCCGCCGCGATGATCGACGGCGGGAACAGCAACCCGACGGCGCCGCCGATCAACGCTCCCACTCCAACGCCCTTCTTGACGCTTGGAAGCGATTCCTGCTTGACGGTTGCGTTGCCATCTGCGTCTCTCACAAGGGTCGCGGCATCGATGATGTCTATCGCGTTGGCCTTATCGAGAGCCTTCAATGCCTCAACCGCACCTGCAGCACCGTCCTCGGTTCCGTACACCGCGAACATGACTTCGTAGTTCTCGTATTTGTCCGTCATTGGGGCTCCCCTTCTCTGGAAGTCGACATTGCTGAGAGTCGATGCTACTCAACGTAGGGCGGCATCCACCCACGAAGACGCTGCTGCGATCCGTCGAGCCTAGGACCGGGCACACGAGGCGGATAGGGGACATGGCTCATCGAACCGAGCGGCGATTCGTCGTCGGCAACGGAACTCAAGTGGACATGCCGGGTCGTTTCGGGGAGAATCCACGGCACGAGCGACGCCCTAGCTGTCGCACAAAACGTCACACGAAGTGTTTCACCGAGCCGAATTGAAAGGAGTGTCTATGCCGAGAAGAGGCGGAGGCGCGAGAAGAGCTGGAGGCATGAGCAGAGCCGGTGGAGGGGGAAGAGGCGGGGGCGGAGCGGGTCGGAGCCGTCAGATGGGGCGGTCGAGGCG
>JAUVNV010000049.1 GCA_030599515.1 Acidimicrobiia bacterium | reverse complement strand
GGTGGCGGTTCGGCGAGAATGTGGGCATGTCCTATGACTCTGATGATGATGCCCTTTTCGAGGTCGCCGACGACGATGTACCGGTGGTGAAGGTGCCTGCGGGGAGGTCGAAGGTGTACCGCCGGTACGACCCCGGCCAGTCGTTTCTGATGCCGCCATCGCTTGATGACTGGCTCCCGCAGGATCATACGGCCCGGTTCGTTGCCGACGTTGTTGACGACCTGTTGGATCTCTCGGCGGTCTACGACTCGTATGTTTCAGCGTCTGGTGCTCCGCCGTATGACCCGGCAATGATGTTGAAGTTGTTGTTGTATGCGTATTCGACGGGGGTGACGTCGTCTCGGGAGATGGAACGCAGGTGTCACATCGATGTGGCGTTCCGTTGGCTCGCAGCGAATACCGCTCCGGATTATCGGTCGATTGCCCGGTTCCGTCGCCGTCACTTGGCTGCTGTTGATGACTTGTTCATTCAGGTCCTTGTCCTGTGTTCAGAGGCGGGACTCGTCACGTTGGGTCGGGTCGCTTTGGATGGGACGAAGCTGCGGGCGTCTGCTTCTCGACGCAAGGCGATGAGCTATGGGCGTCTCGGGCCCAGGATCGAACAGCTTGAGGCCGAGGTCGCAGCGATCCTCGCCGATGCTGAGGCAACAGATCTTGCTGAGGATGAAGAGTTCGGCGTGGACAAACGCGGCGATGAGGTCCCTCCCGAGCTGGCGCGTCGCGAGACCCGTCTCGCCAAGTTGCGTGCCGCCAAAGAAGCGATCGAGGCTGAGGCCGCAGACAAAGCAGCGGACAAGGCAGCCGGCAAGGCTGAGAAGACCGGCGCCGACGAGACTGGGGTTGCCGAAGCAGCGGCGGCAGCGGCGGCTGGGGCGGCGCCGGCTGATCGGGCGCAGCGCAGTTTCACGGACCCCGAAGCTCGGATGATGAAAACAAATGATGGTTTCCACTACGCCTACAACGCCCAAGCCGTTGTCGATGAATACTCCCAAGTCGTCATAGCAGCGAACGTCACTCAACAGGCAGGCGACGTTCAACAACTCGTTCCCATGATCGACGCTGCGACAGGGAATCTCGGTGACGCCGGTATCGAAGCCGCGCCGAAGGTGACCCTTGCTGATGCGGGTTACTGCTCAGAAGACAACCTGGAAGCGGTCGCCAACGCCGAGATCGATGCTCTGATCGCGACGGGGAGGATCCGGCGTAACGAACGGGTCCCCGACACGCCAAGGGGACGGATCCCGAAAGACGCAACGCGGCGTGAACGGATGGCACGCCAGCTGCGCACCAAGACTGGGCGCACCGATTATGCCCGGCGCAAAGCCATCGTCGAACCAGTATTCGGGCAGGTGAAAGTCCGGCAACGCGCCGGACATCTCCGACTCCGAGGACTCGCCGGAGCGCAAGGCGAATGGACGCTGCACGCCATCTGCCACAACCTCCGCAAACTCGCCAACGCCGCCGATGCCGCGAACAGGGCACCAGCCGCAGCTACCTGACACCTGCCCCCTCAACACCTCACGTCGCGTGCAAAGAATCCCGCGACACGATAGAACCGGAATCCTGACCAGACGCGAACCAACAAAGACACGTCAACAGATACTGACTCACGCTCCTAGCGGAGTCGTCGACAACCCTGGCCCATCAGTCGAGATCCAGGGAGCGGCGAATCCTCTCTTTGGACTCCGGTGGAAGCTCAAGGCGACCGTGCTCGCTCGCCAGGGTCCGCACACCTTTGAGTTCATCGACGGTGAGACGACACGACACGCATGTAGCAAGGTGGTCGATGGCTGCGTCCGACTGGTCCGTCGACAGATCTCCGTCGAAGAATTCGGGCAGCAGGCCGGCGAGTTGGTCGCAATTGATCTTCATGTCAGATAGTCCTCCAGCTGTCTTCGCATCTCCTCGCGTGCACGGGCAAGACGCATCTTCACGGCCGATCCGGAGATCTCCAGGGCAGCAGCAACTTCCATCGTGGAGAGGCCCTCCACGTCGCGCAACACGAATGCTGCGCGCACCGGCTCTGACAGTGAGCCGATGGCTTCGTCAAGTCGGGCGGCTAGTTCCCCCGCCAGCACCTGTTCCTCGACGGTTCCGGTCGGGCGGTCGATCTCGACTGCCACCGCGATGGGATCCAGCGGCTCTTCGCGTCGACGCCGTGTCACGGCGATCGCCTGGCGGTAGCCGATTCGGTAGATCCAGGCTGCGATAGGCCCATCCCCGCGGTAGCTGGCGAGTGATCGGATCACCTTGACGAACGTCTCCTGTACAACGTCCTCGGCGAGATGGCGATCCCGTACGATCCGATACGCCAGCGTGTACACCCCGTCGGCGAAGGTGTCGAAGAGCCAACCCGGCTCGGGAGTCTTCATGCTTCCTTCGTACATCGCGACGCAACGGTACCCGACCCGGTCGGGTGTCGGTCATCAACGGAGCTTGTCCCAGAACGCGAACACGAGCGCGACCGCGGCAAGGATCCACAGCACCCAGACCCCGGTCCAGAGAGCGAAGCCGGCGAATCCAACGGCGACGCCAACGCGCAAGCCCCGATCGACCATCGAGATGCCCGACTCGAGGATCTCACCGGTCTCGGCCGACTCGAACACGCGCCGCAGCGCTCCGGGCGTCCTGGCACCGACGACGCGTGTGACCTCTTCACCATCCGAAATCGCAATGGTCGTCGGTACCGCCATGACTCGGTACTTGCCCGCCAGCGCGCGGTTCTCGGCCGTGTTCACCTTCTTCAGCGGCACGCGACCATCGAACTTCTCGCCCGCTTCGTCGACGAACGGCGCCATTGTCTTGCAGACGGGACAGTCAGGCCCATAGAAGTAGAGGACCTCGGACCGGGTCTTCGCCATCGCATCGCTCCAAACAGAAGAGGGTCGGGGATCAGTTCGCTGCGTTGTCACCGTTCGTGCGCAGCCGCAATACAGCGTAGATCGGGCAGACACCGACGACTCCGGTAGCGAGGAAGACACCACCGACAGCGGCAGCGACCCATCCCCAGGGTGATGGGATCACGCCACCGAGTCCAAGCCCGATCAACACGACACCACCAACAACTCGAGCACTGCGATCCCAGCTTGCTTGATTCTTCATTTCGAACCTCCATGATTCCGTTTCGTGGGGTATGACGCGGCCAGGAACGATTCGGTCACATTGAGCTGGCTCCGCCGGCGTAGTCGGTAGTCGGTAGTCGGTAGTGGTCAGTCGGTGAAGACTCCCCCGTCCTGCTCGCAGCTCGTAGCTCAGCTACTCAACGACCGAGCCTTCCCAATCTTCGTGTAGGTCCGCGTACACACCGCCTGCTCGGACGAGGTCTTGATGCGTGCCTCGCTCAACGAGTCGACCAGCGTCCAAGACGAGAACGGTGTCGGATGCTTCTGCCGTTGAGAGCCGGTGCGCGACCGTGATCGACGTGCGACCCGACGTGAGGCGTTCGATTGCGCGACGGATCTGGACTTCGAGCGCCGGATCGACCGCAGACGTCGCTTCATCCAGAACGAGAAGGTCCGGGTTTGCGATCCATGCCCGCGCGATGGCAACGAGTTGCCGCTCCCCGGCCGACAGGTTGCTGCCCCGCTCCCCCACCCGGGTATCGATCCCGTCGGTCAACGCGTCGACCCACTCGAGAAGGCCGAGGTCGGCAAACGCCACACGGACCCCATCATCACCGGCGTCCGGCTTGCCGTACCGAACGTTGTCGGCGACCGTGCCTTCGAACAGGAACCCTTCTTGGGGGACGTACGCCACCCGGGAGCGCAGGGAATCGAACCGCACTTCGTTGAGCGGCACGTCGGCGATAGCGATGGACCCATCGGCGGGGTCCAACAGTCGGGTTGCCAGCTTTGCGAACGTGGTCTTTCCCGATCCGGTCTCCCCGACCACGGCCACCCGCTCCCCGGCCGCGATCGAAACGGTGACGTCGTTCAGCACGTCGCCGCCCGTCGGATACCGGAAGCGAACGTCCTCGAATCGCAGATCGAGAGGGCGATCCGGCAACGCCTCACCGTCGACCGGATCGGCTACTTCGATCGGCGTGTCGAGAAGACTCAACACTTTGCGGAGTCCTGCACCGGCCGACTGTGCCTGGTTGATCGTCTCGACGAGCATCTGGACGGGCTCGACGAGAAGCGTCACGAGGAAAAGGAAGGCGACAAGGGTTCCGGCGCTGACGCCCCACGACACACCGAAGATCACACCGACTGCGATGACCGACGCTGTGATGATGCCCGCGAAGAGCTCAGCGGACGAGAACAGCACGGCGGCGAGCGCCCCTGCTCCGTACTCGGCCCGGTACTGGCGATCGAGGGCCGTGCTGACCTTCCCCATGACCACGGACTCCATACCGAATGCCCGGACCGTCGGAAGACCTGCGGTGGCTTCACCGACGATGGAGAGTGAGTCCGCGACCCGCTCCCGAACGCTGTCGTGGGCGCGGCGCAGGATTCCCTGGAACCAAAGGAGCATGGCGGAGTAAATAAGCACACCGACGGTGATCATCAGGGCGAGGCGCCACTCATATACGAGCATCAACATCACAGCGAGCAGGATCTGTGCTGCACCGAGGATCATTCCAACGCCACCCCACTCCATGAACTGTTGCATCGTCTCTATGTCGGACGTGACGCGACTGACGAGCGCGCCGCGGCGCTCGGACTGAACGTGGAGCATCGAGAGCTTGTGGAGGTAGCCGAACGTTGTGACCCGGAGATCCGTGAGGCCCGTGACCGACGATCGAGCAAGGCGGGCGAGCGACGTGCGCCGGGCCCACATAGCAATCGCCACAGCGGCCAGGGCGATGAGCCCCGACGTGATCACCGAGGACGTGTCCACCTGCTCGCTTGAGAGCAGCACACTGTCGATGATGCGCTGAACGGTGATCGGCACGACCAGTTGCAAGCCGGTCCCGAATACGGCGAGCGCGAGCGTCAACCAGAGTCCCTTCGAGAGCGCAGGAGCGATCCGGAACGCCCGACGGAGAACGTGGCCGGTCGACTCGCTCACGATTCCCCCTCCTCTTCGTCACGCCGGGCGGCGTCTTCTTCGTAGGCGCGCAGGAGCCGCTCGTATCCGGGTTGAGTCGCGAGGAGATCCTTGTGACTGCCGTGGGCGACAACCCGGCCTTCGTCCATGAAGACGACCTCGTCGGTCAGCATGATCGACGATCGGCGGTACGCAACGATGACCACTGTCGACGGCAACTCTGCGCCCTGGAGTCCTCGGAGGATCTCCATCTCGACCGATGGGTCCACTGCAGAGGTTGCATCGTCGAGCACCAGCACGCGTGGTCGACGAAGGAGTGCCCGAGCGAGGGCGACTCGCTGTCGCTGCCCGCCGCTGAGTGCCGTTCCTCGCTCTCCGATCTGCGTGTCGTACCCGTCGGGTAGCTCGGCGATGAATCGCTCGACACCAGCGAGCCGCATCGCTCGAAGAACGTCGTCGTCGGAAACGCCAGATCCGAGCGTCACGTTGCCCCACACCGTGTCGTCGAAGAGGAAGGAATCCTGGGCGACGTACGCCACTTCGAGTGCGAGTTCGGAACGGGCGAACTCCCGGAGGTCGCGCCCATCGATGCGGATCGCACCGTCCGTCGGATCCCAGAGGCGTGCAAGAAGCATCGTCAGCGTTGATTTGCCCGATGCCGTTGGTCCGACGATCGCCACGGTGCGTCCTGCAGGGATCTCGAACTGGACATCGGTCAGAATCGGTTCCCCATCGTCATACGAAAACTCCACATCTCGCGACTCGAGATCTGCTCCGTCTGCCACAGGGCGTGCATCGAGCGATCCATGGTCGATGGTTTCGTCGGAATCGAGGATCTCCTGGACCCGCGTCCATGCCGCCTGGCTGTGGGCCATCTCGAAGATGACGAAGCCGATGAGTTGGAGCGGGAATGCCATGAGCGTGATCAGGTACGCGACCGTCACGAGCTGGCCAGGCGTCATGGAACCGTCGCCAACGAGGATCGCTCCTGCGACGAGGATCACGATGTTGATCGCGGCCGGCAGCGACTCGACGATCGCCCGGAAGTTGGCGAAGCGAACACCGATGTCGATGAGCCGGGTCTGAAGAATGTCGGCAGCGCGTCGGAACCGTTCTGTCTCTTCGGCTTCGCGTCCGAGCGCTTTGACGGTGAGCGCACCGTCGATGCTTTCGTGGGCGATCTCGCCGACAGCGCCGCGCTCGTACTGGGCCGATTCGAAGTCGGTGAACAGCGAGAAGGCTCCCCTGATATCGATCGTCACGAGAATCGAAAGGCCGACGAGCGCGATGATTCCGAGGATCCAATGTGTTGCAACAACCAGGACGATGGTCCCGATCAGCAAGAGCGAGGCGCCGGTTGCGTACGGCAGTGGTGCGAGCACGAACGTCCCGGTCTGGGTGTCGACTTCGCTGACGGACAGCAGGTCACCGGTTGAGCGGCGATCGTGCCACGCCAACTGGAGCCGGAGCTGGTGCTCGATGAGCTTCTCGCGGGCATCTGCGCGAGTGCGGTACTGAAGTGCGCTCGCCGCGGTCCGCCGGAGCGTGATCCCGGCCGCTTTCCAGAGTGCCACTGCCATGACGGCGAGGACGGCCAGGGTGACCTTGTTGCCGATCTCCTCCCCCCCGTCGAGGACGGGAATGATCACGAGGTCGGTGACCCGTCCGACCACGATGGCCGAGGCCAGGATCGCCGAGACGAATAGCCCGGCGCCGAGGACGGCGAGGGTGAACGACCACGGATGCCACCGAACGAACTGCCGGATCAGCCGCAGCCCACCTCCGAACACCTCCCCGAGACGGGGCGGCGACGCATCGTGTTGGGTGGAAGCGGTCACGGAGAGAATGGTAGGAGGGGAAGCAAGACAGAGGATGGGAGACCTGAGCTACCGGCTGCCGAGCAACGGCCTGACGAATCGGGCGCGCTCACGAAACCCCTGACTCGTCGCACCGTCGGCGCGTAGGGTTGCGAGAGAGAAGGCGCGATGCCACAGGACGAGGAAGGGAGCACCGATGGGATACCCCCATGGACTGTTCGGCTGGACCGACGTAGCGGTCCCGGACACGGAACGAGCGAAGGACTTCTACACCGGGCTCTTTGGTTGGGAGGCGGTCGAGACACCCGCCGGCGACTCGATGCCCTACACGATGTTCGCGCTCGACGGCCAGATGGTCGCAGGCATGGGACGACTTCGGCAGGAGGACATCGACGCAGGGCAGCCACCGGTGTGGTCGTCGTACATCATCGTCGACGACGCCGACGACGTCGCGGCGAGAGCGAAGGATCTCGGTGCGACGCTCCTCATGGAGCCAATGGAGATCCCAGAGGCGGGGAAGATGTTCTTCGCCATCGACCCGGTCGGCGCCGCGATCGGTTTCTGGCAGGCCGGACAACACCCGGGTGCCGGCGTGTTCAACGTACCCGGGGCCATGTCGTGGAACGAACTCGGCTGCCGCGACGTCGAGACCGCCAAGGCGTTCTACACAGAACTCCTCGGTTGGGGTGTTGACGTTCAGCAGCACGACGACTTCACGTACACCGTCGTCACCGTCGGTGATCGACCCAACGGCGGGATCTATGACATGACAGGGATCCTGCCCGACGAGATTCCGGCACACTGGTTCGTCTGGTTCGCCGTTGACGGAACTGACGACGCTGCCGAACGGGCCCGCTCACTGGGCGGCACGATCCAGCGCGAGCCCTGGGACACCATGTTCGGCCGCATGTCGGTCATCAGCGACCCTCAAGGCCCCACATTCGGAATCGTGACGACGCCAGAGACGAGTAGCTGACAGCTCACAGTTCACAGCCCAAAGCCCCATCTGCGGGCCCTTGGCTGTCATCTGTTGGCTGTCCGCTGTGGGCTCTTCTCCAAATGGCCCTAGCCAACGTCGGCCTTCGGAGGCACCATTGGGCCAGGCAACGTGGAGGAGCGCCGTGGAGAAGGACATCACGATCGACGTCCACATCGAGGAGGACGAGGTCACCACGACCGTCAGAACCGTCCTCGACCTTATGGGGGATCACTTCGAGGCGAAAGGCCGCGCCAGACGGAACCCGACCGACGAGTCGATGCCGGTGGTTGGGGAGGAACTGGCCCTTGCCCGTGCTCTGAACGGTCTTCAGATGAAGGTCATGGAGGCGGCACAGGACAAGATCGCCCGCTATCTGAGCCTCTGAAAGGATCTCAACGCCAGAGCGGCATGACCGGGAGATCGGCGAGGCTTCGCAAGAACGCGAGTGCCTCGTCTGAGACGTTTTCGGCCTCGACAACGATCACTCCGTAGGAGGGTGGCGTCTCAGGAGCTTCCTTCGCCCGGATCCGTGTGTACGTGTCACCGGTTTGGAAGTAGAGGACGTTTCGGGTGCCCGACCGACCCGGCCCTTGATACGCGTCTCTCCCGACTCGACCGTCGGGTTCGGTTCCGTCGAAAACGGTCGTGGGCATGCGCCGGACCATGCGATCGACATTGTCGCTCATGTCTTCCGGAAGGTCCGACCGGCTACCCGCGACGACGAGCGAGAGCGCGGAAGCCTCCAGCTCCAACTCCAACTCCGGGATCTCGGCGATGTCTCTCGTGATTGACTCGATGGGTGACTCTTCGTCGATCGCGGGCATGGGAGTACGTTCGACGATCGAGAAGCGGAGTTCGAGCTGGTCGATCACCGCTCGATGCAGGCCGTCTCCAACGATCACGACCCGACTCGTGCCGAGGTGATCGAACATCTCAATAGTCCCATCCGGAAGGAAGCTGGGATCGGACAACAGGAGTGGCCCGGAGAGATCAAGAGTCGAGAAGCCACCGGCCTGAAGTGCCTCGTAGTCAGTCGTAGCCATCACATTCACGACCCCGGAGCCGTTGCGATAGGCGTAGGCCGCGATCTGCGCTGCTGTGTCGATCGGATCGCCATCAACGCCAATCCGTTTGAACCGGATCCGACGCGCTGCCTTCAACGACTTGTACGGATCGACTGGGTGGCCGTTCGGCATCCGCAACTCGAAGTGCAGGTGCGGCGGCGTCCATTCTGCATTTCCGGAGTCACCGATCCAGCCGATGATCTGACCGGCTTCCACCGACGCGCCGAGTTCGATTCCGGGAAGCAAGCACTCGTACGCCTCGTCGTCGTACCCGGGTGTGTCATTGTTGAGGTGGACGTAGCGCGTATACCACCCGTCGGTGGCTTGCACTTCAACGATGCACCACTCTCGGTCGTCACGAACCGTCCGGATCGTTCCGGAGTGTGCCGCGACGACCGGAACACCCTTCCACCCGTACGTCATGATGTCGATGCCGTGATGCTCACGCTCGCAGTCGTCGCGACAGGCGCCGAAACCGGCGTAGTAGCGGTTGGCTCCCACGACGGGGAACACGAAATCGCGGGTGACGTCGACGCGACGCACCTGATGCTTGGGGACCCGGGGCTCGTCCGTCGGATCGTCCGAGTCCACCTCCGTGTCCTCACCCGGATCGGCTTCACCCAGATCGCCTTCATCGCCCGGAACCGGTTCATCCTCGGACTCCGTCGCCGGCGGGTTTTCGTCCGGGGGTTCTCCAGCCGCTGGAGCTTCTGTCGTCGTCGTTGTTGACGAGGCAACCGTGGTCGTTGTTGACGTAGTAGTAGTCGTCGTCGTTGACGAAGTAGTAGTCGTCGTCGTTGACGAAGTAGTTGTCGTAGACGAAGGAGCCGTCGTCGTTGTGGTCGTGGTCTCGTCCGGGGGTTCGTCCGTCGCCGAAGCCGCGGGGATCCCAACGACGAGCACGGCGGCAACAAGAGCCACCGCAAGATGTCGCTTCATTCCCCAATGATCGGCCGATGTGTCCTGCACCTGAAGTGTCTCAGGGCCCAGACGACGGTACCCCATAGACGTGAGGATACACGACACCGACCACACGGTCACCCGATGTCTCAGCAGGATCGGCGCGCTGCTGATTTGTCACGGCATAATGGGATCGGGCTTCGACGGGAGGAACGGAATGGGCACGAACGCCGGATCGAAGCGACGTTTCTGGTCGCTGGCGGGTGCGGTCGGCTTCAGCTACGTGATCACCATCGGGTTGATCGCGGCGAGAACGGCGGGACTCTGAGCCGTCAGAGCAGTCCGCGACGGTTCATCTCTTCGGTGATGGCGTCGTCGGCGTAGCGGAGGAGATCGGGATTCCATCCGAGTTGCTCGATCGGGGCCTCGGAGATCTCGGCGATGAGATCTTCAATAGTGTCGCGCAGGGTGCGGGCCCATGCCCTGCCCCGAGCGCTCGCCCGTAGACTCAAGGTCGCGTCGGCGTTGACGGTGTAGACACGGGCCTCGATCGCCGGATTCGCCCGGCTCCCCTTCTCCCCGTAGACCAGCACGACCGATCCGGGTTCGACGTCCTGTATGCCGCCGGTCGCGATGAACTCTCCGTCGAACGCCCACCCGGTAGCGAGGGAGTCGTCGACGTTCGTGACCGACTTCGCCCAGTTCTTCCTCCTCTCGTCCCCAACGAGCGGAATGTCGACGGCAACGGTGAATGGGACGTCCATACCCTCCGAGGCTAGTGCTGCGACCAACAACCTTTGCGCTGTTCTGTCGGCCAGGGACGCCGCTCGCGGCGTCCTCGTCCTCGACGCAGTCCCGACTGCGCCTTCGTCCTGCGTCCTTGCGCCCAACGCCCCTGACTCGACATCGACACCCCGAACGTTGGTGGACACAGCACCAGTGCCCTGGGAACCCTGGCCTCGCAGGTGCGTATAGGTGTGTATAGGTGCCCCGCCAGCCCACGGTTCGGAGCGTTTCGGTATGGTCGCGTCATGAACACCTTCGAACCCCAGGCCTGGACCCCGCCCAAGGCACCTGCCCTGACCGGCGGGTACGAGGAGAACGACTTACTCGCTTCTGCCACCCGGCTACCGACGGGCGGAGCCGGCCCCGAAGATGTCGTCGTCACCGATGATGGGTTCGCGTACACGGGTATCGAGGACGGGCGGATTCTGCAGTTCCCTGTCGGGGGCGGAGATGCCACCGTCATTGCCGATACCGGTGGGAGACCGCTCGGTATCGAACTGTCCGGTGACGGCACGCTCCTCGTCTGTGATGCCGACCGGGGTTTGCTGCGGGTCACGCCCACGGGAGAGGTCACGACACTCGTCGATTCGTTCGACGGCCGGCGATTCATCTTCACGAACAACGCGGCGATCGCATCGGACGGCACCATCTACTTCACGGTCACGTCGACCCGCTACACGATCCACGTCTACGTCGACGACCTTCTCGAGCATTCCGGAACGGGGCGCCTGTTCGCCCATCGACCCGACGGCACGACCGAACTGCTACTCGACGGACTCCAGTTTGCGAACGGGGTGGCGCTGGATTCAAACGAAGCTTCGGTCTTCGTCGTCGAGACCGGCTCGTACCGGATCCTCAGATACTGGCTCACCGGAGACCAGGCCGGCAAGACCGACATCTTCGCCGACAACCTGCCGGGTTTCCCGGACAACGCATCGTTAGCGAGTGGGATCCTATGGATCGGCGCACCGTCGCCGCGTCAGTCGCTCGTCGACATGATGATGCCGAAGCCCTGGCTGCGGAAGGTGGTCAATCGCCTTCCCGAGTCGATGAAACCGAAGCCGTTGCGCCATGGGATGATTCTCGGCTTCGATGAATCCGGCGTGGTGCGGCACAATCTCCAGGATTCGACCGGGTCGGTGGCGATCACGACGAGCGCCCGCTGGCACGACGGCCGCCTCTACATCGGCTCGCTCCATGATCCCGACGTCATCGTCTACCACCTCGACTGAGGCCGGACCGCCGCCGCGAACTCGCTCATCCTCGCTTTTCCCCGAGGATCGCGCCGCGCCGTGTGAATGGAGAGCGCGAAAAAGCACTCAAATGGCACTGGAAACCGCCCGATGCTCTCCATCGAAGGTCAGAGCTACATGAGAAAGGATCTGCGATGACCCGTACAACCACATTCAGAGCAACCGCCATTGTCGGCGGCTTCTTGCTCGCCATACTGATGATCATGACGGTGTCGAGGGCCGCATTCACGGCAGAGACCGACAACGGTGGGAACACCTGGTCCGCCGGGACTCTCAACCTCACCAACGACAAGGTCGGCGAAGTGCTGTTTGAAGTTCCGGAGATCGCTCCTGGTGACTCCGGTTGGAAGTGCATAGAGATTATCCACTCGGGCCTGGACGCAGACGTCGCGCTCTCGGGAATCGCGACCGGCGGGACCGGACTCCAGCATCTCCTGGACGTCACCATCACACGCTACGCGGGAGGTGACTGCAACTCCGGTACGTCATACGATGTCTACGACGGCAAACTGAGTGCGTTCCCCGGCAGTACCCCCGAACCCTTGTGGGATACCTCAGTTCTCGGCTCGACGCAGCACTACAAGATCGCTTGGTCGCTTCCTGCCTCAACCGGCAACAGCGCGCAGGGTGACACCGGACTTGCTCGATTCACCTGGCAAGCCACGAGCAACTAGTCGACCGATCAGACGAAGCCGATGACGACCATCGCAGACCCGTTTGATCGCTCCCCGGATTCGGAACAGCCGGATCCGGGGGGCGACAGCGTCCAAAGCAAGCGGGGG
>JAUVNV010000074.1 GCA_030599515.1 Acidimicrobiia bacterium | reverse complement strand
TTCGAGGGCACGGGCGGCAACCCCCTCCCCTTCGTGGATGAGGCCGAGGAGGATGTGCTCGGTGCCGATGTAGTTGTGGTTGAGGAGCCGCGCTTCTTCCTGAGCGAGTACGACGACCCTGCGGGCCCTATCGGTAAACCGTTCAAACAAGGTGATACCTCATGAGCTGACTGTGGCGCCGGGTTCCCCGAGCGCCTCGCCGAGTATAGGAGGGGATGCCCCGTAGATCCGGGTTGTTCGTCGGGTCCTTCAGGCTCATGCTTCGGTGAACGCCGGGGCTACCATCCCGATTCCCGAAAGCCCTGGAGACCCGTGGATCGCCCCATTCTGAACGACCTCGTTCCCGTTCCCCGCGTGTGGGAGCGCATGGCCGCCGTCGAACGGCGCCTCCTCGAAGTGACCCGCTCAGACGACGTGTTCCTCACCGATATCGCCCAGCATCTTCTCCAGGCCGGGGGGAAACGCTATCGACCGCTCCTCGCACAGGTTGCAGGGGAACTCGGACCCAGCGACGGTGACGGACCGATCGAGGCCGGGGTGTCGGTCGAGCTGGTTCACGTCGGTTCCCTCTACCACGACGACGTGATCGACGAAGCCGACTCCCGCCGTGGCAGGGTCTCGGTCAACGAGAACTGGTCGAACACGATCGCCATCCTCGCCGGTGACTTCCTGCTCGCACGGGCTTCGGAGGTCGCAGCACCACTGGGCGAGGAGGCAGTGGCATTGATCGCCCGCACCTACGCCCGTCTGTGCGAGGGACAGGTAGCGGAGTTGCGATTCTCCGGAGGGCTCGATCACGGACCCGACGGATACTTGCACGTGATCGGCGGCAAGACCGCAAGTCTGATCCGCACATCCGCCCGTCTCGGAGCGATGACAGCAGGTGCCACGTCGGACGACGTGGAGGCCATCTCAGAGTGGGCATGGGAAATGGGACTCGTCTTCCAGATGACCGACGACGTTCTCGACCTCATCGCCGACGAGGCGTTTCTTGGCAAACCATCCGGATCCGATATCGGCGAGGGTGTCTACACGCTCCCGGTGCTGTACGCGGCAGACGGCCCCAGCGGAACGGAGATACGCGACCTGCTTGCCGGCGGAGCCCCAACCGATCGTGCCGTGATCGACCGGGTGATCGAACTTACCGTCGCCGGCGGCTACGTGGACCTCGTCACCGAAGAAGCTTTCGACCACATGCGACTCGCGGAAGAAGCATCAGACCGAATCGGGAACCATGAACTGACTCCGATGCTCCGCAATCTGGATGCGTACCTGCTCGACCGGGTCGCGAAAGCGCAGACGAGCAGAAAGTAGCAAGTAGCAAGTAGCAAGACAAGAGCTGCAAGCCGCAAGCCGCAAGCAAGACGAACCCTTCACCGAATACCGACCCCACTACCGGATACCGGATACTGACTACCGACTACCGACTACCGGCGGCGAAGCCGCCTCCGGTCTCATCGTCGGGAACAGGATCACTTCTCTGATGTGTTTGCAGTCGGTGAGGAGCATCACCAGGCGGTCGACTCCGATCCCGAGACCCCCGGTCGGCGGCAGACCGTACTCGAGGGCGCGGATGTAGTCCTCATCGATCGGATGGGCCTCGTCGTCACCTGCGGCTCGCGCCGCGGCCTGGACCTCGAAACGTTCACGCTGGTCGAACGGGTCGTTCAACTCCGAGAAAGCGTTCGCGTACTCCGAACCTGCGATGACCAATTCGAAACGCTCGGTCAGCCGGGGATCATCGCGGTGCAATCTCGCGAGCGGTGAGACTTCCTTGGGATAGTCCGTGACAAAGGTCGGTTCCCAGATCGTCGACTCCGCGGCCGCCTCGTAGATTTCGAACATGACACGACCCGGTCCCCATGACGGATCGGCTTCGACCCCGTAGCGATCAGCGAGAGCGCGCAGCCGCACGATCGACGTGTCGAGGGATACGTCCTCGTCCACAACCTCCGCGACCAGATCAACAAGGCGCACCCGGCGGAACGGCGGCGTGAGATCGAGCATTCGACCCTGATAGGTGAGCGTGGATGTGCCAACGGCTGCCACGGCAACAGCGGCAAGGACCTCTTCGACGAGTTCCATGATGTCGCCGTAGTCGGCAAGTGCCTGATACGCCTCGAGCATGGTGAACTCGGGGTTGTGGGTGGCGTCGACCCCCTCGTTCCGGAAGATCCGGCCGATCTCGAAGACACGCTCAATGCCTCCGATCACGAGCCGTTTCAGGAACAGTTCGGTAGCGATCCGAAGCGAGAGGTCGAGGTCGAGAGCGTTGTGGTGGGTCTCGAAGGGCCGAGCCACTGCTCCGGTTGCCTGTGACAGCAGAACCGGGGTCTCGAATTCGATGAATCCGCGATCCTCGAACTGACGACGGAGTTCGGAAACGACCTTCGCTCGGGTCAGTGCCGTCTTGCGGGATTCCGCATTCACCATGAGGTCGACATAGCGTTGCCGCGATCTCGCCTCGACATCTTTCAGCCCGTGCCACTTGTCGGGAAGCGGTCGCAGCGCCTTGGACAACAACACGAAGGACGAAACGCGAACGCTGAGTTCGCCCTTCTTCGTGACCATGACCTCGCCGGTCGCGCCGATCCAATCCCCCGAGTCGAGGTCGAGGAACCGGGCGAAGCCCTCGTCACCCAGGACCGCCTTGCTCACGAACAGCTGGATCCGACCGGAAACGTCCTGGAGCACGCCGAACGCGAGTCGGCCCATGTCGCGCACGTTCATGAGTCGTCCGGCGACGGTGACGTCGACACCGGTCTCCGATCCCGGATCGCTGTCGCCGAACCGCTCGTGCAGGTCGCTCGCGAGATCGCTGCGATCGAATCGATACGGGTAGCCGCCGGCTCGAAGCGCATCGCGATGCTTCGCTATCCGGGCGGCGAGGATCGGATCGTCGAAGGCGATCGGCTCGCTCAGCGTGTCATCGGTCATTGGTCTTCCTGATTTCGGTCGAAGATGATGCGCAATCCCTCGAGCGTCAGATACTCGTCGACGGTCTCGACGTTGCTGCAGTGGGGCACGATGGTAGAGGCAAGACCGCCTGTGGCCACCACGGTCGCGTCGTCACCGACTTCGTTGACGAGCCGCTCGACGATCCCGTCGACGAGCCCCGCGTGACCGTAGAGCGCTCCACTCTGGATCGCCTCCACGGTGCCTTTTCCGATCGGAGACCGCGGAGCGACGAATTCCACTCGCCGCAGTGCCGCCGTCCCCGATATCAACGCTCCGGTCGAGATCTCAAGACCAGGGGCGATCACGCCGCCGATGTAGGCGCCATCGGCACCGACGACGTCGAAGTTGGTCGACGTTCCGAAATCCACCACGATCGCCGGACTCCCGTAACGCTCTCGGGCGGCGACGGCGTTGACGATCCGGTCGGCTCCTACCTCACGGGGGTTGTCGATGAGGATCGACATGCCTGTCCGGATCCCCGGACCGATGACCAGAATCGAGCCATGCGAGAGTGCCGGTGCAACACTCCGCATCGTCGCGGTCACCGACGGCACCACGCTCGACACGGCTACGCCGCCGATGTCGCTCGGCGTGAAGCCGTCGAGGGCAAGGACGCCGAGCAGTTCCCATCGCATCTCGTCGATAGTCTGTTCCTTCGTGGAGAACCGCCAATGGCCGACGAGTTCATCATTCCGAAACAGTCCGACGGCGATCTGGGTGTTCCCTACGTCGATCGCGAGCAGCATTAGGCCTCCCGGTAGAGGATCGATGGTCCTTCGAGACGGATGCCGACGTCGGGAACCCATCCGGCGTCGGTCCGGTCGATGTGCACGTTGTCGAGCAGGCGCGTCCTCCCGACCCTTGCGGCGATGGCAAGAAATGCCGGCCGGTCGAGGTCGGTCAGTGACGATGCCGTGTCCTGGTTGGCGAGTGTCGCGTAGTCGAGTTCGATGCCCGGCTCTTCGTTCACGGGTGCGGCCGCGATCCGTTCGAGTTGCCGACCGGACCGCTCCCCTGCCAGGACCGCATCGGCCACGGCGGCGATTCCCCTGTTGATGGAGCCAGCCGCGATGCGTTCGGCCGCATCCAGGTAGGTGTTGCGGGACGACAGGGCGAGACCGTCGGACTCGCGTACGATGGGCGCCCCAACGATCACGGTCGGAAACGACAGGTCCGCCGACATGCGACGGACTGTGACGAGTTGCTGCGCGTCCTTCCTGCCGAAGTAGGACCGATCGGGCGCGAGGCCCGCGAAGAGCTTGGTCACGACGGTGGCGACTCCATCGAAGTGCCCCGGCCGGATCCCCCCTTCCATCCCCTCCGTGACGTGAGCGACCGTGACGGTCGTGAGCGGATCACGCGGATACATCTCTGCAAGTTGTGGAGCGAACAGGATGTCGGCTCCGGCCGCGGCAACCATCTCGGCGTCGCGCTCGAAGTTGCGAGGGTATGAGCCGAGGTCCTCGGTCGGCCCGAACTGGAGGGGATTGACGAAGAGGCTGACGGTGACCGTGTCGCTCTCGCGCCGTGCCGCATCGACGAGACTGATGTGTCCTTCGTGAAGGTACCCCATCGTCGGGACCAGTCCGACGCAGCCCGAACCCAGTGCCCTGGCCTCCGCGAACGTCCGGACCGTCCTCATCCCCCACCCTCCTCACTCAACGAGGCGGCGACGATCGCCGTCGCGTCCACCATCGACTCGAATGCGGCGGCGAGTTCCGGTGTCGTCTCTCGGACAGCCTCGATCTGAAGGTTCACGGTTTCTGTGTCGCCGCGGGCGATCGGACCGGTGAGTGACGCCGCCGGTCCGAACTCGAAGGCGTTGGCGACGATCGCGTCGACGAGCGGGCGAGCGGCATCGAAAGGCACGCCCTTAGCCTCGAACAGACGTTGGGCGATGGCGAGAGCCGCGATCGGGAAGTTCGCGGCAGCTGCAGCGGCAGCGTGGTACGCCGCTCGGTCGTCATCGTGAAGCTCGAACGGGTGAAGACCGATGGTCGCGGCGAGATCGTAGAGCGTCGATCGCAACGGTTCGTCCGCCGTCACGGCGACCCACGCTCCGGCCAGCCATCGCGCGCCAAGCTCCGGTGTCGGCATGGTTTGAAGCGGGTGAAAGGACCCGGTGGCAACCCCGTGGTCACCGAACGCTCCCAGAGCCGAGACCGGTGTCGCTCCGGAGATGTGGACGGCGCTCGCTGCAGCATTCCTCGCGATGGGTGCGATCTCGCCGGCGACCGCCTCGATCGCATGGTCGCTGACCGCGATGACGACGAGATCAACCGGTGGAATCGGTTCGCCGATGGCGAGCGGGACGGCATCGAACCGTTGGGCCGCGGTGGTGGCCTGTTCGGCGTCACGGGCGGCTACGGCGACCACGTCGTGGCCGGCGCCGTTCGCGGCGATGGCAATGGATTGGCCCGCTCGTCCGGGCCCCACAAGGGCGATTCGCATGTGGCTCCGATCCTCCCGGTATCGGTCCTGCCTTGGTGAGGGGCTGTGTCGGAGACAGACTACAGACCACAGACGACAGCAAACAGCGAAGACCATCCGGCATGCGCGGGTTTCGCTGTTTGCCGTCGGCTGTCAGCTGTTGGCGTTGAGCCGCCGGAGGCGGCTCAACGTGTTGGAATGAGTCCGCGTCCTTCAGGGCCGAGGGGACGTCCAAGGATCTCCTGGATCACCGATGTGGCGACAATGGGATCCGCTACGAGATCGCAGTGCACGAGATAGCCGGCGAGGAGTCCGGCGACGGTCTCGTCGATCGTGTCCCGGTGCAGGAGCACCGCTGCGCCTCGCACGTTCAGTGCCTCGTCCATGGCATCGAACACAGCGGTCACATCGTCGATCTCGGACGGTTCCCCTTCGACCGTATGGACGATGACCCTGAAGCCTGCCTCTTCGTACGCGGCCTTGTTCTGGCCCGCAGGGAGGAGGGTGAGAACCGTGTTGATGCCCTGATCCTTGAGCCAGGCTATCTCTTCTTCGCGCCGGACACGCCGATGCTGGAACCCGGATCCGCCGATCCGGTCGGACACGGCAAAGCGACCGGCGATCACCCACCGGAAGCCTCTCGGTTCGAGCCCTGGTACGTCTTTCTTGGCCATCAGCGAATCCGCACGATAGCGTCGACCGCTCGTGCAGCGTCGAAGGCGCCGGCCATGGTTGGAGAAGGAGTCACGTGTGGGGTTGGCGGTCCCTGTCGCGAACAGGTGATCGGGTCGAACGCCACGGATCAGGGAGTGGTTCCGCTGCTCGTCCGGACGGCGGCTATCCCGCCGGTGGTCGCCGCAGTCTCAGGTCCCTTGATGCGCAGTCCGCCGCTGTCGGTGTGTTCCCACTTCGGGACGTCGTGGAAGACCTCGACGACCTGGCCGGCATCGAGCGTCTCGTGCTCCATCAGCTCCTCTGCGATCCGGTCCAGGGCGTCACGGTGCGTCATGATGATCTGCATCGCCTCTTCATGGGCCTGGGTGATCAGCTTCCGAACCTCGTCGTCGATGGCGGCCGCGACCTCGTTCGAGAGATCCTGCCCCTTTGTGTAGTCACGGCCGAGGAACACCTCACCTTCGGGTTGCCCGTATTTGAGGGGTCCGAGACGATCGCTCATCCCGTACTCCATGACCATCTTTCGGGCGAGGGAGGTTGCCTTCTCGATGTCATTGGATGCGCCGGTGGAAGGGTCACCGAACACGATCTCCTCGGCGGTGCGGCCACCGAGCGCGTACGCGAGCTGGTCGACGAGCTCGCTGCGCTTCTCGTAGTACTTGTCCTCGAGTGGCAGGGCCATCGTGTAGCCGCCGGCGCGACCACGCGGGATGATCGTGACCTTGTGGATCGGATCGAGCTTCGGGAGAGCGTATCCGACGAGGGCGTGCCCGCCCTCGTGGTATGCGGTGAGGTTCCTCTCCTCTTCCGACATGACCCGGCTCTTGCGTTCGGGTCCTGCGATCACTCGCTCGATCGCTTCCTCGAGTTCGGGCTGGCCGATCTTCGTCTTGCTTCTTCGCGCGGCGAGTATGGCCGCCTCGTTGATGAGGTTCGCGAGATCGGCGCCGGTGAAACCGGGCGTCTGGCGGGCGAGCGCGTTGAGATGAACGTCATCTTCGAACGGTTTTCCCTTGGCGTGGACCTCGAGGATCTGTTCGCGTCCCTTGATGTCCGGTCGGTCGACGACGATCTGCCGATCGAACCTCCCAGGGCGGAGCAGGGCCGGGTCAAGGATGTCGGGTCGGTTCGTGGACGCCATGACGATGACGCCTGCATTGACATCGAAACCGTCCAGCTCGACGAGGAGCTGATTCAACGTCTGCTCCCGTTCGTCGTGTCCACCTCCGAGACCGGCCCCGCGGTGGCGTCCGACGGCGTCGATCTCGTCGATGAAGACGATCGAAGGAGCGCTCGCCTTCGCCTGTTCGAAGAGGTCGCGAACACGGCTGGCGCCGACGCCGACGAACATCTCGACGAACTCCGACCCGGAGATCGCGTAGAAGGGGACGGCCGCCTCTCCGGCGACCGCTCGCGCCAGAAGCGTCTTGCCCGTCCCGGGGGGTCCATAGAGCAGCACGCCCTTGGGGATCTTCGCTCCCATGGCCCGGAACTTCTGGGGAGTCTCGAGGAATTCCTTGATCTCGTTGAGCTCTTCGATCGCTTCGTTCACGCCGGCGACGTCGTCGAACGTGACCTTCGGCGTGTCCTTCGTCACCAGCTTCGCCTTGGACTTGCCGAACTGCATGACGCGGTTCCCGCCCCCCTGGAGCTGGAACATGATGAAGATGAACAGCCCGAACAACAGCAGATAGGGGAAGACGTTCCCGAGGAACCACTGGAGCATGGACGGTTCCTGGTTGTCGGTGATGGTCTCCATCCCCGCGTCGAGCAGGGACTGTGTCACGGCCGGCGAGTACTCCGCCGGGTACTTCGTGACGAACTCGACCGGTTCGCCGGATCCGTCGGTGTACGTTCCGGTGACCTCGTTCGACCGGTCCCTGATCGTGACGGGCTCATCGACCTGTCCGCCGGCGACCTTCTCGTTGAAGTCGTTGAGGCTGAGCTCCTCCGGCTTGTTCGACTGCCCGACGAACACGTTCACGGCCATCACCACGAGGAAGATCACGGCCAGGTAGATCAAAATGGTTCGTGCGGTGCGGCTCACACTGCTCCTCGACTCATTGCCGGGCGTCCACGGCCCGTCTATTCATGGTACGGCGGTGAGTCCGCTACGCAGTAGTGAGTCGGTATCCGGTATCCGGTATCCGGTATCCGGTATCCGGTATCCGGTAGTCGGTAGTCGGTATCCGGTAGTCGGTATCCGGTAGTTCTTGAAGCTTGCAGCTTGCAGCTCGGGTCTTTCTACTTTCTACTTCCGACTCACACTTCATCTACTACTGCGACGTACGGGAGGTTTCGGTACTTTCCATCGAAGTCGAGTCCGTAGCCGATCACGAACTCGGGGCCGATGTGGAAACCCTCGTACGCCACGTCGAGGGGCGGCCGCTCCACACCCTCCTTGATGAGGAGCGCCGCGAGTTTGAGCGAGGCAGGGTTCCGCACTTTCAGGTTCTTCATCAAGTACTGGAGCGTCAAGCCCGTGTCGATGATGTCCTCGATGATGAGCACGTGACGGCCGTCGATCTCCTCGTCGAGGTCCTTCAGGATTCGTACCACGCCCGATGACTTCGTCGACGCACCGTATGACGAGACCGCCATGAAATCGAACTCGAGCGGCAGAGCGATGTGGCGAGCAAGATCGGCCATGACAACGAAGGCTCCCTTGAGGATCCCGACCAACAGGAGGTCCTTCCCTTCGTAGTCCCGGGTGATCGCTGCCCCCATCTCCTCGAGCTTGGCATCGATCTCCTCTGCGGAAACGAGCGTTCTTCCGATCTTCACGAATGGCCTCTCTCTCTAGTGACTGCAACGGCTTGGCTCAGTGTCGGTCTGGCCCACGGCGCCACGCGAACCCCGACGATGGCCGCGATTCTGCCACTCGCGGCGACGACGGGCCAAGTGGGTCGAAGACGGACCGGTACACCGTGTTCCGCCAGAACGGTACTGACGGCCTTCGATCCTGTGTCGATATCGATCCGGTCTCCCAACGTGGAACAGCGAACGGCAGCGTCGTCGCTGAAGATCGCCGAATCGACAAGGAGCGTGGAACGCCGGGTGACCAATGGTCCGTCGACCGACTCGAAGGCGATCTCAACTCCCCCGAACTGGATGATCGACGGGACCGTGACCGTCACCGGCGCCGGCGTTGGGCTCTGTCCCCTGTCGATGGCGATGAACGGGCCCTCGCGTGTCACGATGAGCGCGTTCGTGAGCATCACCTTCTCAAATCGCTTCTCGGCAACGGCTATGACGGCGTCGACATCTGCGGTCGTCCCGGCGTACGGGGCGAACAGGCGACGCAGGGCTCCACGCACGGCTCGGGCCGCTATGGGACGTGGGACGGTGACCAGCGCGGCAGACGGAATCAGAATCGTGCCGGCATCGTCGATCAGCGGGATGTCGCCTGCGAGACTCTCGATCAGAGCGTCGTCCGCCGCGGCGAGTGATCCCACCCGGGCAAGAACCTTGCGGACACCGGACCGATAATCGTTCTCGAGCGTCGGCAGAAGATCCGAACGCACCCGATTCCTGAGATAGCCCGGGTCATCATTGGCCGGATCGTCGACGAAAGGAAGGTCGAGAGCCTCCGCGACGGCACGCAGGTCGCTCCGGGAGAACTCCAGCAAGGGGCGTACGACCCCGGGACGGCTCCGGCGCATCCCGGCAATGCCGGCGGTCCCCGATCCCCGAAGAAGGTTCATCAGGACGGTCTCGGCCTGGTCGTCCCGGGTATGCCCGGTAACGACTGTCTCGTCTTCTCCAACCTCTCGGCCGATCGCGTCCCATCGGGCCCTTCTGGCCCGATCCTCGAGAGACGGTCCCGGTTCCACCGGTGCGTCGACGACCGTGACCACGATGCCGACCTCCGTTCCGAGCGCCTGCGCCACCCTTTCGAGATCGGCCGATCCGGCGAGGCGGTGCCAAACGAAGACTCCGCGAGTTCCGGGACGCCGCGCTGCCACAAAGGCGGCAACCGCAGAATCGGCGCCTCCTCCGAGTGCAACAACCAGCGGACCATCCGGCAGGCGTTCGAGCGCCGCGTCCGCGAGT
>JAUVNV010000007.1 GCA_030599515.1 Acidimicrobiia bacterium | reverse complement strand
CCGCTGCCCAACGGTCCTCGGCCCCATCCGCGACCCGACTACCCTTGCCGCCGATGCCAACACTTCGATTGTTCGCTCGATTCAGAGAGATCGCCGGAACCGACACCGTCGTCGTCGAGGAAGGCACGGTCGCGGAGATCCTCGATCGCGCCGCTGCCGAGTACGGATCTGCCTTCGAGAACGGCCTTGCCAGCGCCGGAATCTGGGTGAACGGCGATCCCGTCGACCGGTCGACACTCGTCGGCGCTCACGATGAGATGGCCATCATCCCACCCGTCTCCGGAGGGTCGTACGCGGCTCCCCGGACACGGCCGACTCTGGCTGTTGATCCGGCGGAGAGCATCCTCTCGGTCATCGTCCTTGCTGCACTGCTCGTCTCTGCGTGGGTTCCTCTCGAATGGTTCGTTGTGATCTCGGTCGGTGCTGCGCTTGCCTGGCTCTGGGATCTCGCCGACACCAACTCCGCCCGGGAAGGATCCATCAACCTCTACGCCGCTCTCTTCGCTCCGCCCATCGCTGCGGGAGCGACCTATGCCTGGGGCTACGAGGGATTCGCAGGGGGACTCGCAGCCGCAGTGGCGATCGTTATCTTCTGGCCCATCTTCGAGCCACGTTGGAGAGGCATCGAGGCGATCGCCATGACTGCGTCCGTCGCCGTGGTCGCCGCCACGGGAGCGGGTGCGCTCGTCATGATGCGGATGATGTCGACGACCGTGGCCCTCTCATTCGTGCTGATCGTGTCTGTGGCGATCATCGCTGCCGTGGTCACTGCCGTGTACGGAGGCCAAACGATCGACCCGAACATTGGAA
This sequence comes from Acidimicrobiia bacterium, assembly GCA_030599515.1. Classification (GTDB taxonomy): domain Bacteria; phylum Actinomycetota; class Acidimicrobiia; order Spongiisociales; family UBA5794; genus JAHEEL01. The sequence continues at coordinate 22,077 of JAUVNV010000007.1, read as the reverse complement.
CGCTCGTGGGAGCCATCATCGCCGGACTCCTCACCGGTGTTGTTGCCACCGAGATCGATCTCGCGACCGGCCTCTTCGCCGCCGTTGCCGTCGCAGCCGGATTGATCGCAGGCCGCGTCCTCGGATCCATGATTCGTTCAGGATCCATCGTGCACACGGTGCGCCTACCCGGACAGCTGACACCCCTGGATGGTCTCTGGCTCGCCGCACCTCTCTATTGGCTCGCACTCGTGCTCCTGGGCTGAGTCGAACTGTCCGTTTCCCGAATCGCGCAGTAGCCTGATTACCTATGGTCCCGAACCGCCTTTCACGCGGCTTCCTGCTCCTCCTCATCGTCGCACTCCTTGCGGTCGTTCCCATCGGCGCGTCCGCTCAGACCGAGGGTGACGTCAATCGAGCGGAGAGCCAGGTCGACCAAGCCGAGGACAGCACCTCTGAGGCGTATGGCCGGTGGAAACAGGCGCAGGACGACCTCGAGGCTGCGATCCTCGAACTCGACATCGTCACGAGTCGTCTGGAGAACCTCGTCTACACGATCGGCCTCACCGAAAGCAGGATCGGCACGTACGAGGACGAGGTCGAAGGCCTCAAAGAGAACGCCCAACAACTCTTCCTCGAGGCGTACACGTCGGGCGGTCGCGGGATGGTCACCGCTGCGTTCGAGGCCGTCTCCATCCAGGATCTCCTCACATCGCAGCAGCTCATGAACAATGCTGCCAGCCGCGACCTCGCCGATCTCGATCGGTACCAGGCCGTGTCCCGTGAGATGGATCGTCTCAAGATCGAACTCATCGAGAAACAGGAAGAAGTCGAAGTCGTCGAGGCGGAGACGGCGGCCCTCGCCGACAAGGCCAGCACGCTGAACGAGCAGGCACGGTCGGTCTACAACCAGGCCAGCGCTGCCGAGCAGCGTGCGATCGACAATCTCGCCAAGGAACGAGCCGAGTTTCAGGCTGCAGAAGCGCTGAAGAAACAGCGCGACGTCGCGGCAGCCAACTCCAGATCCGGAACCGCCGCAGGACTCCCTCCTGCCGCGACCCCGGGCTTCTATTGCCCCGTTCAGGGCGGAGCGTCGTTCATCGACTCGTGGGGCTTCCCGCGTTCGGGCGGGCGTCGCCATAAGGGTGTCGACATGTTCAACAGCCGGAACACGCCACTCGTCGCCGTCGTCGACGGCCGTGTCAAGTTCTCGTCGAACAGCCTCGGTGGCCTCTCGACACACCTGTATGCGGGCGGCACCACGTACTACTACGCCCACCTCGAGGCGCACCCGACGAACATCTCCTCGGGACAGACCGTGAAGGCGGGGACGATCATCGGCTACCTCGGAAACAGCGGCAACGCCCGCTACACCTCGCCGCATCTCCACTTCGAGATCCGCCCCGGCAACGTTGCGGTCAATCCCTACCCCACCGTGCGCCACTACTGTTGACGCGGAGCACACACGGGGAGCCGCACCAGTGGAACCGCGCAGGAGACGCATCGATCAAGTGACCGATCCGGCCTACGTGCAGGATCTTGGATCGCTGTCGATCGATGAACTCAGGGACCGGAGACACATCCTCGATGACCTCGATACTGAGTTCTCGTTCTACCGTCGAATGCTCCACGGCCGCATGGATCTTCTCTCATTCGAGATGAAGCGCCGGTCCGGCGAAGAGACCCGGACGCTGATCGAGGCGCTTCCTCAGATCCTCGCCGATGGAGTCGACGGACCGAGCCGCAACACGATCCCGAGAGATCTCTCTCTGACGCTCCCGGAGCTCGCCGGTTCGGGGAACCGGTCGATCGACCGGGTGCTCGGCGACGGCTTCCTCGCTCATCTTCCGAGTCTCGACGATGGTGAGCTCGAAGAGATTCAGGCGGCGCTCACCGAGGCGGAACATCAGGTCTCAACCCAGCGCCGATCCGTCTACGACGTCTTCGACCGCATCAACGAGGAGATCACCCGCCGGTACCGCGATGGACTCGCCGACGCAGCCGACCTCTTCGAGGAGGAGTAGCCGCCTTGCGGTTCCTCACCGTTCGAACGGGCCTCACTGAGTCGATCCACGACGTGGCCGTCGTTGCCGTCGACGCCACCGGAACCGAGCTGTACCGATCCGGCGATCCCGACCGCCCGTTGTTCTACCGCTCCGCTGTGAAGCCGTTCCAAGCGACTGTGGCGCTCGAGGCGGGTCTCACGCTTCCGGTCGAGCACCTGGCGGTTGCCAGCGCCAGCCACAGCGGTTGGCCCGTCCATGTCGCGATCGTCCGATCGATCCTGAGCGATGCCGGTCTCGATGAATCGGCACTCCAATGTCCTCCCTCGTGGCCCCTCTCACAGGGAGCCAAGGATCTCCAGGTCCGTCGGGGAGTCGTTGGCCCAAAGCGGGTGTTCCACAACTGCTCCGGCAAGCATGCAGCGATGCTCGCGGTGTGCGTGGTGCAGGGCTGGCCGATCGACACCTACCTGCACCCGAGCCATCCGCTCCAGCGACGCATCGTCGAACTCGTCACCGACGCTACCGGGATCCGACCGGAGCCGGTGGGAATCGACGGGTGTGGGGCTCCGGCGATGCGGGGCTCGGTTCGCGGTCTCGCGACAGCGTTCGCGAACCTGAGCTCCTCTGAGCGCTGCCGGCCTGCCGCCAACGCCGTCTCCCGGTTTCCTTCCCTTGTCGCCGACAACTCCCGGCCCGATGGCAAGCTGGCCCGATGGTGGGGCGGTCCGGTCAAGGTGGGAGCGGAGGGACAGATCGGGATCGGGCGTCACGGGATCGGCATTGCGGCGAAGGCCGACGCCGGAAGGCCTGAAGTCGCCGTCGCAGCGGTGATCGCCACGGCCGACGAACTCGGTCTGATCTCCGACGCGATGCGCGACGCGCTCGGGGCCGAAGCGGCGCCGCCGTTGCTCGGCGGTGGCAAGCCGGTCGGCGCCGTCATCCGGGAGTAGTTGGTGGCATCCGACCTCATCGATTCGTGGGACGACGTTCCGACGGCTCTCCGGCCCGTCGCACCGATGACCGGACCGTTCCCGACGGAACCGTTCCTGACGGCATGGAGAAGCAATCAAGCATCTTCTGACGTGACAGCACCCATCGCGGTCACGGCGACCGGAGCCGTGCCCCTCTGGATCGACCGGGGAGTAGTTCGTCTCTCGGGTGAGGCCGATCTGACCGACTACCACTCGCCCCTCGGTGGGTCCTTGGACGATTGCATGGCCTTGGTGGCGGAGCGCTACTCCGGGCACACCTTCTCGTTCGACAGCCTCCCGGTTGAGGCTCTCGAGCCGCTCGCGTCGGCTCTCGACACCGCAGGCGTCGTGTCGACCTCCCGGCACCACGACGCCACACTCGTTATCGACCTCCCCGCCGACCCCGAGACGTGGCTCGCATCTCTTTCCAAGAAGCATCGCCATGAGCTCAGGAGGAAGCGGCGTCGATTCGTCGACATCCTCGGAGATCCGCTGCTCGAGCGCCGCACCGACCCTGAAGCCTTCGCAGCCTTCATCGCGATGCACCGGTCGTCGCGCCCGGGCAAGGGCGGCTTCATGACGGAAGGAATGGAGAGGTTCTTCTGGTCGCTCATCACAGACGCAGGTGCTGCCATCGATCTGATCACGGTTGCCGGATCACCCGTCGCCGCGGCGTTCGGATTCGTCGACGCCGACGCCTTCTACCTCTACAACTCGGCGTACGCCGAGGACGCTGCCGACGCCTCGCCGGGGATCGTGTTGCTTGCGTCGATGATCGAGCGGTCGATCGACGAAGGCCTGCAGCGCTTCGACTTCCTCAAAGGAGATGAGCGGTACAAGTACCGGCTGGGAGCGGTCGATCGCCCGCTGAGCGTCATCGAAGGGACGTTCCCGTGATCCGACGCGTGGCGTACCTGGCGCTCCACACGTCTCCGCTGCAACAGCCGGGCATCGGTAACGCAGGAGGGATGAACGTCTACGTCGACGAACTCGCCTGCACGATGGCCGGGCGCGGCATCGAAGCCGTCGTCTTCACCCGCCGGACTGATCCCGATCAGCCGGCGTCGATCGAGATCCGTGACGGCTACCGGGTCGTCCACATCGACGCCGGACCGGCCAGGCCTCTGCCGCCACCCGAACTCATGTCACACGTGGCCGAGTTCGGAGAAGGCGTGGTCGCAGCTACCGCGAGTGCCGGCTTCGATCTGGTCCACTCCCACTACTGGTTGTCGGGTTGGGCCGGTGTTCTCGTCAAGGAGGCGCACGACCTCCCCCTTGCGAACTCGTTCCATACGCTCGGTCGGGTCAAGGACGTCGCTCGACGCAGCGACGAAGCACCGTCGAGTATCGCGCGGCTTCGAGCCGAAGATGGGGTCATTGACGCTTCGGATTGCGTCATCGCCTCTACGCCGTACGAATTCGATGATCTGATCGAGCACTACGCGGCGAGTCCGGAGCGGCTCTGCATCTCCCAGCCTGGGATCGATCACACTCTGTTCACACCCGGCGATCGGGGCGAGGCCCGTGCCCGATTGGGCATCGGTGACGAGCCGCTCATCCTGTGTGTCGGCCGGATCCAGGCACACAAAGGATTCGATATCGCGATCGACGCGCTGTCCCACATTCCGCGTTCGTTGGCCGCGGGATCGGGGCCGCCGCTGCTCATGATCATCGGTGGCCCGAGCGGCCCGAACGGCCGGGAAGAGGTTGAACGCCTTCATGCTCGTGCGGGCGCCATCGGTGTCTCCGAACGGGTCCGGTTCGTCCCGCCCCAACCCCACGGCAGCCTGGTGGATTACTACCGGGCAGCCGATCTGCTCGTCATGCCCTCGCACTCAGAATCGTTCGGACTCGTCGCGGCAGAGGCCCAGGCGTCGGGTCTGCCGGTCGTCGCCGCCCGTGTCGGCGGACTCCCATACGTCGTGGGCGCTCCGATGTCGGGGCTGCTGGTCGACGGTCACGATCCCCGATCGTTCGCCGCTGCCGCGACGGCGATCCTCGACCACCCCGACTTCCGTTCGACTCTTTCAGCCGGCGCCGTCGAGTTCGCGACACGGTTCTCGTGGAGCAGCACCGCCGACCGTTTACTCGATCTCTACGGCGGTATCGTGGGGCGTTAGCCAGTACGCGAAACTTGTCGTAGAAGAAGTTGCTGACACCGCGTTGTGCACAAGCACCTGTGGATAGCTGTGGATATGTGGAGAACCCGCCACGGTCAAGGGCAGCTACGCCCAACAAGAGCGAGATAGGCGGCCGCGGAGCGCGAGAAACTCCCTCCCACGACCGATCAAGGGGGTTGAACCCGGGTTGCAGTATCCGTATGGTCGGCTATGGATGGCCCAAGGTGCCGGAGCAGTCAGACCTCGTTCGGGGAAGTGCGGGGACCACCTGCAAAGGTTCCTCGGGCCATCTCAAATCTCAGGCGACAGGTAGACCTCCCGGTACCGACTACCGGCGCCGGAGGCGCCTAAATACCGAAAATCAGTTGGCGGAGCCTGACGCGCTGGGTGTCGAACGTCTCCAGATCTACTCGCATCGACCCCAGCCGGAGGCCTCGCATCTCCTCGCCGTGATGGGTGGCTACCCGCAGCACGCCGTCGGTGGACTCCACCACACCGAGACCGAGACAACGTCCCTGATCATCTTGCACGCCGACCAGCATGCCGCTGAGTCGATCGAGATCGAACTCTTCGGGAAGGGTCGGGGCAAATACGGTCGTCTGGACCCGCCATCGTTGAAGAGGTGATGCGAGAGCCGCACGGAAAGCATCGGACTGTCTGGCCAGACGATCCGTCGGAGACGGAAGGGGTGAATCAGCCGGTGGCCCGACCGTCGTGATCTTCGCGGAGAGGAAGCGCCGGAGCATCCCGATGATCGGTTCGAGTTCCTCTCCACGCTGGAGCGCCACGCCGAGCGCCGGCTGGGTCAACTCCCACAGGTGATACTTCAAGGTTTGGCCAACGACACCGCCGACGACACTGCTCGTGTCGACGATCACGAGATCGGAGAGCGAGCGGGCGGCTTCAACCAGCGACGCCACCGCCACGACGTGCGGGAGGACCACACCCTGCGGTGAGGTCGATCCGACGAAGCGCATCTCCGCCGGCGCGACCGATGGATCAAGGACAGAAGGTTCGTCGACGTACTTCACACCCACGCATCCCGGCGGACCGGCGACGGTCGAGGCGACATCTCCGTCGACGTAGGCGACCGTGCGGCCGGCATCGAGCGCGTCGATGGCGAAGAGTTTCGCGAGAGTGGTCTTGCCGGTCTCTGCAGCGCCGATGAGCATCACCACGCCGCTCACGTCGGCAAGCCTCTCCCGTAGCGCCGCATAGGCCCGACCCGGCACGACGCACCTCCCTGATGATGAAACACCAGTGTAGGAACTCGTGCCCGAGTAGCGGAGTAGCCGAGGAGACAGGAGACAGGAGACAGGAGACAGGATGGCTGTGTCTCTCGTCTCACTTCTTTCTGCTTTCTACTTTCTACTTTCCACCTGCTACTTGCTCCTCAGTACTGAGTACTCGATACTTCTTCGATGCCTTTCATCGAAGAGATCTTCCCCGAAGACGCGTTCGGGATCACGAAGCGCGAGTACGAAGCCGCCATGCGGCGAGCGGGGCGGATTTGGAACATCGTGTCGATCATGAGTCAGAACGGCGCCGTGATGCGCGACTCGATGCGGATGTACGGGACGCTGCTGTACGGAGAGTCCCCGCTGACGCGGGCGCAGCGAGAGATGATCGCCGTCGTCACGTCCCGGGTGAACGAGTGCGTCTACTGAACGCAGGCGCATCTGCATGACCTCCGGTCGGAGGTCGAGGATCAAGAGATGGTCGACCGCTTCGCCGTCGATTGGAGGACGGCAGGTCTCGACCCGCAGACAGAAGCGCTCCTCGAATACGCCGAGCGCTTGACGACCGACCCGAAAGGCTGTGGGAGCGACGAGATCGCGGCGCTACGGAACGCCGGATGGGATGACCGGGCGATCCACGACGCGGCACAGATCGTCGCGTACTTCAACTACATCAACCGCGTCGCCGAAGGCCTGGGCGTGGAACCCGAGACCTGGATCGATCCCACCGGCCGCCCCCGCTAACCCCCGATACCCAGGGTTCTCGGCGTTCTATTTGACGCCGTGGGCCCGCGGTTCGCGGACCGTCTTGAACCGCGGGCTGTCGGCGCCATATACGATGCCGAGAACCCTGGGTTCGTGGCGTGTGAGGTCGATGGCCGGATCTCAACCGACCTCGTCGAGCCAGGCGTCGAAGACCGCCGCTGCGGTCGCCTCAGCCTCCGGAGCGGCGGCCGTGAAGGCTGCGACCACGGCGTCGGGGTCGGCGCCCAGATCGATGGCACGCCGGCGTCCGCGCTCGCTGCCGAGCCATCCCGCGAGGAGATCAGGCGTCACCTCCGGATGGGGTTGGATACCGATCGCCGAGCCGAGCCGGAAGGCCTGATCGAAGCCACCGCCGGTGGCGAGGAGAATTCCCCCCGGTGGCACATCGAACGTGTCCTGGTGGTATCGGATCACGGGCCGCCCGGCGAGGGCGGCGACCACGGGATCGGCACGACCATCTCGTGTCGATTCGACGGGGGCGAACACGATCTCCGCCCGATCGGCCAGATAGGCCCGTCCGCCGAGGGCGTCGGCAAGTAACTGGCAACCGAGACAGATCCCGAGAACCGGTATGCCGGCGTTCGTGCATTGGACAAGGAACTGTTTCTCGTCGACGAGGAACGGGAACTCCTCTTCGTCGTTCGCACCCATGGGACCCCCGAGAACGGCGACACCCGACACGTCCTCAGGTTCCGGCAACGGATCGCCCGCATCGAGACGCACGACGTTCCAGTCCACCATTCGATGGTCGAGGGCATTTCCGAGGTACCCCGGGGGAGCATCTAGCTCGTTGCGCAGGACGACGATCGGTTTCACTCGTATCTCTCTCTCAACTCGCGGCGCATCACCTTCGCCGACGCCGTACGCGGCAGTTCGTCGATGACGACGACATCCTCGATCCGGAACAGCGGATTCAGGTCCGAACGGAGCGCCTGCTGCATCTCGATCTTCCACGCGTCGGGATCCGGATCGGCTCCTTCGGACGGCACGACGTAGACGACGAGACGGCTCGGACCGCCACCCGGTGGCGGAACTGCCACCGCCGCGACCTCGGCGATGCCCTCGATCCCGCCCACGGTTCGCTCCAATTCCGCAGACGAAACCTTGATTCCGCCGAGGTTCATCGTGTCGTCGACCCTGCCGAGCGCCCGGTAGTAGCCATCGGGGAGTCTCTCCATGTGATCGCCGTGGCGACGCAGCGGAACGTCGGATGCCGGAAGCCCTCCGTAGTAGACCGCGTAGTGATCGCGATCGAGCAGTTCCTGGGAGAGGCCGATCGACGGCGGGACGACGAACAGCTCTCCCTCATCAGCAGATCGTCCACGCTCGTCGAGGATGCGGACGTCGAGACCGAGCGTCGGCGTCGTGAACATCGCGGGTACTGCATCGTGAAGGACGGTCCCGATGAGATATCCGCCGCCGATCTCCGTTCCGCCGCAGTACTCGATCACAGGCACACCGCCCGCGGCCTCCATCAACCATGCGTAGTCCTCGGGTACCGAAGCCTCCCCGGACGATGACAGAACCCGAACCTCCGTCCATCCGGCATCATCGAGCGCGCCGGTCGATCGCCACACGGCGACGATCGACGGGACGAGGCCCAGAACCGTGACGCCCGCTCCCCGCACGAAGTCGACGAAACCCCGCCCGGTCGGCGCGTCGTCGAAGAGTGCCATGGCCGCACCGTTGATCAGCGTGGCATAGATGAGCCACGGGCCCAGCATCCAGCCGAGGTTCGTGGGCCAGGCCACAACGTCGTCGGAATGGATGTCGTGGTGGAAGTAGCCGTCCATCGCCGCCTTGATCGGAGTGAGATGTGTCCAGGGGATTCCCTTCGGCTCTCCCGTCGTTCCCGACGAGAACAAGATGTTCATGTGATCGCCCGGAAGACCGGGTACCGGAGGGAAGGCCCCATAATCGCCCAGGAACCGGTCCCACGAGATGTCCCCGTCTCGCAGTGCGCCGCCGCCGGTCTCAACCACGACGCACCACGCAGCACCCGCCTCGACGACCTTCTCGTACATGGGGAGATCCCGACCAGACCGCTCGAACCGGTCCTGAGTGATCGTGATCTTCGGATCGGTCAAGCGAAGCCGGGTGGCGATCTCGTGAGGGGCGAACGAATCGGCGATCGACACGACCACGGCACCGGCCGCCACCGTCCCGAGATAGGCGACCACGGCCTCGATCGTCATCGGCATGGCGATCGATACGCGGTCACCCACCTGGATGCCGTGGGCAGTCAGTCCGTTCGCAAACCGAGCGACGAGCACTCGAAGCTCTCCATACGACGTCCGGTGATCGGCACCGTTCCGGCGGTACACAACGGCCGTGTGCTCGTCGGGAGCGGTGAAGCACGAGTCCACGATGTTCATCCTCGCCCCGGGGAGCCAGATGGGGTCATCGGGAGATCCGTCGAGGATCTGCGACGGCGGCTCGGCAAAGACGATGCCGAGCCGGTCGATGACCATCTTCCAGAACTCGGGCCGCGACTCGATCGACCATCGGTAGAGGTCCTCATACGAGTCGAAACCCAGGTCGTCCATGGCAGCCGTCAGATTGGCGTGACCGACCGTCTCGGCGTCGGGCCTCCACGCTGCACGATGTGTCTCGGCCATAGGGGACGAGATTACCCCGCCTTGGGGTCGCGTTCCGTAGAGTGAATCGTGTAACGCAGTCGATGGAGAGGGGAAGCATGTCGAATAGCTTCCGGAGAAACACGGCAGTCACGCTGACCGTGTTGATGCTCGGGATGATGTTGACGGTGCTGTTCGCGGTGCCGGCCGGTGCCGAGGTCACTCGTGGCGCATGCATCGGGCAGGCCGAGTTCCCGTCGAAGACGTCGGACAAGGTACTGAACGCCGATCGACCCAGATCGAGCGTGTTCCTGGTGCCGAAGGAGGAGACCGTCACGTACGCCGGAGCCCTCAGCGAAGGCGCGCAGCCATCCGACACACCGGTCCCATTCGAGGGCGGCATATCCGTTCGATTGCCCCGCACGTCGTGGCAGTTCGCCACCTGGGGCGGGGAGTCGACACAGGTGTCGGCCGACGGCGTGTACACCTACTCGATCCCGGGTTTCGTCCCGGCCGGAACCGGGGAGTTCGAGGTCACGGGATGGCACAAACAGGGTGACGTCGACTGCGCAGTCGTGGTCACCGTTGCGCTCGACGGCGAACCGGGTCCCGCTGCCCTCGTCGCCGCCGCAGGCACAGTCGTGTTCGGCGCCGGTGTTCTCGCTGCCGGTTCCAAGAAAGGGGTGAAGTCGTGAAGGGTCGACCAATCCTCGGCGTGATCACCGGATTCCTCTTCGGCGTCTTCCTCGGCATCACGCTGTTCCTCTACGGCGTGATTCCCCTGAGCAGCGACATGCTGTGGATCTTGCCGCTCCTCGGGATTCTGCTCGGCCTCATCATGGCCGCCTGGGCACCGTTCGGGAAGAGCGCAGAACCGGTTCCGGCCCCGGCGACCGTCACCGCAGCGAGCGGCGGGGGAATCGCCGACGTGACCGGTGACGTCTCCGCCGACGCAACCGACGGAGACGATCCGCCGGGCGACGAGGAAGCCGCTGCGGAACCGACAACGGACTAGACCCCGACGACCGGGAGCGGGCACAATGCCACGAATGAAGCGTGCGCGCCCCGACTGGTGGGGTAACCCGCTCCACGTCGTCTACACGATCGTCGTCTTCATCGTGCTGGCTTCGCTCGACAACGCGGCCCTCGCGATGATCCCTTCGATGGTGCTCCCGCTCTCCGACGCCTTCGGCATCACAGCGGCTGCGATCGGGGTACTGACCGGAGCGACGATCCTCGTCGCTGCCGTCACTGCCGTGGGATGGGGCTACGCCGGCGACTCGAGGAGCCGCAAGCCGCTGCTGTTCTGGGGAACGATCGTATGGGCCGGCGGATCGCTGCTGTCGGCAGCGGCGCCGAGTTTCTGGTGGCTCGCGGCATGGCAGATGCTCGTCGCCGTAGGTCTCGGTTCTATCGCATCGGTCGGGTTCTCCGTGATCTCGGACTTCGTCGGGCCGAAACACCGGGGTCTGGCGATGAGCTTCTGGGGCCTCTCCCAGGGCATCGGCGTCCTCGTCGGAGGATTGCTCGCTTCCCAATTGGGAGCGACCGACTTCCGGATACCACTCGTCGTGATCGCCGTCGCCGGCTTCATCTTCGCCTTGCTGTACCTCACCACATACGAAGCGCCACGGGGCTTCCGGGAACCCGCGCTCGCCGAGATGTACGCCGAAGGTGGCGAGTACGACTATCGGATCGACCGTTCGCAACTACCGCTCCTGTTCCGGCGGCGAACCAACCTGTGGCTCACTCTCCAGGGTCTCACCGCTCAGGTTGCCTACGGATCGCTCATCTGGGTCCCCTTGCTCTATCAGGAGAAAGTGATCGCACAGGGCTACGGGGAAGCCACCGGCACGAGAGTCGGTGGTCTGTTCGCAGCGATCTTCACGGTCGGGGCGTTGTTCTCGATCCTGTTCGGCCACCTCGGCGACGTTCTCCAGCGCCGATCACCCCGTGGAAGAGCGTTGCTCAGCGCTGCAGGCATCCTGGGTGCGGTTCCTCTGTTCCTTGTCTTCTTCTGGGTGCCGCTGCGTGGTCTCGACGTCACAGAGGGTGCCGGCACCCTCACGCTCGCCGGCGAAGTGCTCGGCAGCATTCTCACGAATCCGTGGGCTGCCCTCTCGTTCCTCACGGCCGTCGCAGCGATCGCTCTCACATCGGCCGACTCACCGAACTGGTTCGCGCTCATCTCGGACGTGAACCTCCCCGAACACCGGGGAACGGTGTTCGGTCTTGGGAACTTCGTGAACGGTGTGGGCCGCTCTGCCGGAACCGCTCTCACGGCGGCCGCAGCCTCTGCGATCGACCGATCTGTGCCACCGCCGTTCAACTGGGCCCTCGGGCTGTCTATCTTCCAGATCTTCTTCCTGCCGACGGGTTGGTGCTACTGGAAAGCGTCGAACACCGCTCCCGGCGACATCGCTGAGGTCGCCGCGACGTTGGAATCACGCTCTCGGCAGTGACTCGGCACGGTCCCGGCCTCCTCTCGCGAAAACAATGGCGGTCGCGCGAAATCCACTTCCGGATCCTCCTTGCCGTTGGCCGAACGGGCCTCTAGAACTGCCCCCAAGCCCTCCAATCGGTCGAAGTGGACGCCCTTTTCACCGTGAGATGGGTCCGATAGCGATAGGTTTGACGGATGGCACGCGTGTAATTACACTCGTGAAACCGTGCTAGATGTAGGGGGTGCGTCACTTCCCTACCCCAACATCTAGTGGGTGTGCATAGATTTGTGGATATCGAACTCCGGTGGCAACACCGGCTGATGAGGAGGAGAAATGACCGAAGGGCTCCAGATCGAACGGCGGTTCACGACTGCCGGGGCCGATCCGTACGAAACCGTGGAGTGGATCCGTCGAGATTCCCGCATCACGAACCCCGACGGATCGATCGTGTTCGAGATGGAGGATGCGGAAGTCCCCGCAGACTGGTCGCAGGTCGCCGCGGACATCATGGTCTCCAAGTACTTCCGCAAGGCCGGCGTCCCACAACAGGACGACATGGGTCAACCGCTCGTCGATGAGGTGGGAGAGCCGATCCTCGGGCCTGAGCGCTCAGCGCGCCAGGTGATCGATCGCCTCGCCTCCACCTGGCGCTGGTGGGGCGAACGGAATGGCTACTTCGCGTCGTCCGACGATGCGCAGGCATTCGAAGACGAGATCGCCTACATGCTCGTCCACCAGATGGCGGCGCCGAACTCGCCCCAGTGGTTCAACACGGGCCTCCATCACCGGTACGGCATCGAGGGCGTCGCCCAGGGCTTCTGGTACGTCGACCCGGAGACCCGCGAGAACGTTGAATCCCCAGACTCCTACAGCCGCCCGGCTCCCCACGCCTGCTTCATCATGAGCGTCGACGACGACCTCGTGAACCCCGGAGGCATCATGGATCTGTGGGTCCGAGAAGCCCGACTCTTCAAGATGGGCGCCGGCGCCGGAGCGAACTTCTCCAACATTCGGGGCGAGGGAGAACGCCTCTCGGGCGGCGGCAAGTCCTCCGGTCTCATGAGTTTCCTCAAAGTCGGTGATCGTGCGGCCGGCGCCATCAAGAGTGGCGGAACGACCCGTCGGGCAGCCAAGATGGTCATCGTCGACATCGATCACCCCGACGTCGAGACGTTCATCGCATGGAAGGCGAAAGAGGAAGAGAAGGTCAGGGCACTCATCGCCGCCGGTTACTCATCCGACTTCAACGGCGAGGCGTACGCCACGGTCTCGGGTCAGAACTCCAACAACTCGGTGCGGGTGACGACCGAGTTCGTACAGGCCGTCGTCAACGACGACGACTGGGACCTCACGAGCCGAACCGACGGCAGCCCGGTCAAGACCCTCAAGGCGCGGGACCTCTGGCACCAGGTCGCGGAAGCCGCATGGGCGAGCGCAGACCCCGGCGTTCAGTTCCACACAACGGTCAACGAGTGGCACACGTCGCCATCCGGGGGCGAGATCCGGGCGTCGAATCCCTGCTCGGAGTACATGTTCCTCGACAACACGGCCTGCAACCTTGCGTCATTGAACCTCGGTCAGTTCTACCAGGACGAGCAGGGTGTCTTCGACCTCGATGGCTACCGGCACGCTGTTCGCCTGTGGACGATCGTCCTCGAGATCTCGGTGACGATGGCGCACTTCCCGTCGAAGGAGATCTCGCAGGGTTCCTTTGATTACCGGACGCTCGGGCTCGGCTACGCCAACCTCGGTTCCCTCCTGATGAGGGTCGGTGTTCCCTACGACTCAAATGAGGGTCGCGCCATCGCCGGATCGCTCACTGCGATACTCACCGGCGATGCATACGCCACCTCGGCCGAGATGGCGAGCGTCCTCGGCCCGTTCGCGAAGTTCGAGGAGAACCGCGATTCGATGTTGCGAGTGATAAGGAATCACCGTCGAGCCGCCTACAACACGGATCAGAGCGAGTACGACGGTGTGAGCCACTTCGTCACCGGCATCGATCCCGAATTCGGACCGCCCGAGATGGTGGCAGAAGCTCGAGAGGCCTGGGATCGAGCGGTCGAACTCGGCGAGTTGCACGGCTACCGCAATGCTCAGACCAGTGTCTTGGCGCCAACGGGCACCATCGGCCTCTTGATGGATTGTGACACGACCGGAGTTGAGCCCGACTTCGCTCTCGTGAAGTTCAAGAAGCTTGCGGGTGGCGGCTACTTCAAGATCGCCAATCGCTCTCTCGCTCCGGCGCTGAGGCGACTTGGCTACAGCAACGAGCGCATCCAGCAGATCATCGACTACGTGATCGGAACGATGGGCATCCAGCGGGCTCCGCACATCAACGCGGCAACTCTGATGACCAAGGGCTTCACCGCTCAGGACATCGACAAGATCGAAGCGACGCTCCCGTCGGTGTTCGAGATCGGCTTCGCTTTCAACCAGTGGACGCTCGGTGAAGAGACGATGCAGCGTCTCGGCTTCACACCCGACCAGTACAACGGTCTCGGGTTCTCGATGCTTCACGAGTTGGGCTTCTCGAACGACCAGATCAGAGAAGCGAACGACTACGTTTGCGGCCGCCAGACGATCGAGGGCGCTCCCGGTCTTCTCGAAGAGCACCTCGCCGTCTTCGATACGGCGAATCGCAACGGTCGCTACGGCGAGCGATTCATCCACCACAGCGGCCATATCAAAATGATGGCATCGGCCCAGCCGTTCATTTCCGGAGCGATCTCGAAGACGATCAACATGCCGAACGAGGTCGCCGTCGAGGACATCGAGGAGTCATACCGGCTCTCATGGGAACTCGGCCTGAAGTCGATGGCGCTCTACCGCGACGGATCGAAGGCATCGCAGCCGCTGTCATCCACCACCGACGATGGTGTCGGCGAGGACGAGCCGGAAGAGGTCACCGAGGCGATCACCCGCGAGGTCATGATCCACGGCGGCATGTTCCGCCCCGGCATATCCCCCACCGAGGCGTACAACGACCTCTCCCGTCCGAGGTTCCTCCTCCCGTCACGCCGGGTCGGGTTCACGCAGGAGGCCCGTGTGGGTGGGCACAAGGTGTTCCTCCGCACCGGCGAGTACGCCGACGGCACCCTGGGTGAAGTCTTCATCGACCTGGCGAAGGAGGGTGCGACCCTGCGTGGTGTGCTGAGCTGCTTTGCCATCGCCGTGTCGAAGGGCCTCCAATACGGTGTTCCGCTCGAGGAGTACGTGGATACGTTCACGTTCCAGACGTTCGAGCCTCGCGGCTTCGTGGAGGGGCATCCGAACATCAAGATGTCCAACTCGATCATCGACTACGTGTTCCGAGCCCTCGGACTCGAGTACCTCGAGCGTGATGAGCTCGTACAGGTGCCGCCGGACCGGTCCGGCGAGTTGCCGGAGGCCCCGAAGGGCATCGCCGTCGAAGCCGGGACACAGCTCGATCTCACGGACGCGGCAGCGGAAGCCGACGTCGACGCGCAGGTGGCCGCAGCGAAGTTCGTCGATGACAACACGAGCACGTATGTGGATCCGGAACCGGTCTACGCCGCCGCCGTGGTTTCCCATGGCCCGGGCACGGCGACGGCTGCTGCCACCACCGCGGCCGAGGCCTCGCTCGGGGATCTGATGGGTGACGCGCCGGCCTGCTCGGCGTGCGGCCACATGACCGTGCGCAGTGGCTCGTGCTACGTCTGCCTGACCTGCGGGGACACGACGGGCTGCAGCTGACGATCCGACGTCGTTTGTGCTTACGACCAGACTATTCATGGTTGTAGGCACAAACGACAGAACCGACTCGGTCCGGGTGCGTCGATCAGGCCAGTCGCTCCCCGGCCCTCACATCGACGACGAGCCGATTCTCGGGCGGTGCCAGCGGGCACGACCACCGGTCGCTGTAGACACATGACGGGTGGTAGGCGAAGTTGAAATCGAGCACAACCCGATCGTCGACCGAACCCAGGTCCGCGCCCTTGATCGTGTCGAGCAAGTAGCGCCCACCACCGTACGTCGCCGCCCCGTTGGTTTCATCTCGAAACGGTAGGAAGACTCCGCCGCCGTACACGTCGATCCAAAAGAGGGACAGTTCCAGCGTCTCGTGCCCATACGGCACCGGGAACGCGACCGTCGCGAATCGGATGAGCGACGTTGCGCCGCTTGCACTGTGCCCGGCAGATGTTGCGACCGGGTCGACAGGGGTAGCGACAGCTTCGATCCGCCATGCCGGGTCATAAGGGAAGAACCGAAGTCCGCCGTCCTTGCCTCGGCGATCGATCTCGACGGGACTCTGCGTGTGGGTGGCGAACAGGTGGCCCCGATCGGACCGCCAACGGCTCCACGAGGCCTCGTCCGTATCTGCCAGGCGCACCCGTCGGTACTGCTCCGCCACCCGGCGCCGGTAGTCCCAGAGGGACAGGGGATCAGCGATCGTCATGGGCAGACCATATCCGCAAGCGGCGCCGTTCGTTCGCGGAGATCGCCAACGTCGTTTGTGCTTACGACCAGACTATTCATGGTGGTAGGCACAAACGACGCCCTGCCAGGCGAAGAGCTCGTTGCTGTCCTCGCTGCCTGTTCGGCGTTACCATCCCGGGCCGCGTCACCGGTACCGGAGATTCATGACGACGTCCGTACAAATCGACATCCCCGACGCAGATCGAACGGTCCGTTCTCCCACGGATGCCCTCCGCTTCGTGACGGCTTCGATCGTTGGTCTCACCACGACCCTCATCGTGTTGATCTTCCCCGACGTCTTCGGCGGGCTTGGACAAGATCTCAGCGAGATCTTCGACGACGCTGCCGGAGCCATCACCGAGATCATCGGCCTGATCGTCACGGTGCTCGTCCTCGCCGTTCCGCTGATCATCCTCGTGGTCTTCACCCGAGAACGGGATTTCCGTCGCCTCGTCATCGTCCTGCTGGCCGGGCTGACCGCGGCGGCGGCAACGTGGGGAACGATCGCGTGGATATCCAATCTCCTTGCCGACGAGGCACTCACGCCCGAACACGGAACCGTCATCGTCGCCCAGACGGCGTACTACCCGTACGTCGCCGCCATAGCGGCCGCCATCACCGCAGCAACGCCGTGGCTGCCCCGCCGATGGCAACGAGCCAGCTGGGCGGCACTCAGCCTCCTGATCATCGTGCGCCTTGCGATGGGATCGAACCTCCCGGCCGAACTCGTCCTGGCGCTGTCGATCGGGGTGGCCGCCGGATCCGGGATCCTCTTCATCGCCGGGTCACCCAATCGCCATCCCTCCGGCGAGGAGATCGTGGCGACGCTGAAGCGGTCTGGCGTAGATGTGACTCGTCTCAATGCGGCACAGGTCGACGCGCGGGGATCGACTCCCTACTTCGTCGAGACCGCCGACGGAAGCCGGGTATTCGTCAAGACGCTGAGCACCGACGAACGCAGCGCGGATCTGCTCTTCCGTCTCTACCGCCAGTTCCGGTTCAAGAACATCGGGGACGAACCGGCGTTCTCCTCCCTCCGACGGGCCGTGGAGCACGAGGCCCTCCTCTCATACAGCGCCACCGCCGCCGGAGTTCGAACACCGCCCCTCGTTGCCGTCGGCCTCATCGGCGACAAGGAGTACTCCATGCTCCTCGCGTACGAGGCTATCGAGGGCCGGTCGCTCGACTCGGTCGGGGCCGACGAACTCACCGACGAGATCCTCACCGAGATCTGGAAACAGGTCGAGATCCTGCGCGACCATGGGATCGCCCATCGCGACCTTCGGCTCGCCAACGTGTTCTTGGACGACAGAGGAGTCGCATGGCTCATCGACTTCGGCTTCAGCGAGCTCGCCGCATCACAGCTCCTCCTGAAGAACGACGTCGCCGAGCTGATCACCTCGAGTGCTCTACTGGTGGGTCCCGAACGTGCCGTTCGATGCGCCGTCGAGGTTCTCGGTGTCGGCGCCGTGTCCGATGCTGCTCCACGCGTGCAACCACAGGCCCTCAGCGGAGCGACGAAGATGGGACTCAAGGAGCGCGGCGACCACATCGACCGAAGGATCCGAGACGAGATCGAAGGCACCACCGGACGGGCAACGGCACCGCTCGACCGGATCAAGCGACTTGATCCGGGACACCGTATCCGGAACCGCGCGTAGTCGAGTGATCCGGGAAGGGAAGCATCGATGAATCCGCACAAGGCCCTGAGGATCGGCACCGCCCTCGTGGCACTCGTCGGCTCAGCGGTCGAGGCACGTCGTGGACTCCCGGAGTGGGAACGCAAGATCTACCGGACCATCAACGACGCTCCGGACGAGCTGGCGCCAATCGTGTGGGCACCGATGCAGGCCGGCAGCCTGAGCGCACCCTTCGTCCTCGCCGGCTGGTCATACTGGAGAACCCGCCACCCCGACCCGGCGTTGGCATATGCGGCTGCAGGGTTCACGACCTGGTTGGTCGCGAAAGGTGTGAAGAAGGTCGTCGGACGGGGCAGGCCGTACGACCATGATCGGACCACGAACTTGCGTCTCGCGACTCAGACCGACGGAAGTCTTGGCTACGTCTCCGGACACGCTGCGGTGGCCTCGACCCTGGCGACCATCGTCTCTAGAGACCGTTCCCTTCCGGAGAGCATCGCCCTTCATGGCTTCGCCTTCGGCGTCGGCGTCACCCGCATCTACGCAGGCGCCCACCTCCCGCTCGACGTGGTGGGCGGCGCCGCCCTCGGATTCCTGGTAGGAGAAGCCGCTGACTCGCTGCGGGCTCGCTGCGCCCCCGGTTGCCGGTAGTCGATAGACCCGGCTTCGCCGGGTGTACTCAGTATTCAGTACTTCTCATTCTTTTCTCAGGAACTTCGAATAGGAATCTGCGTTGTTGATGTTGAGATAGCACACGTCCCACGATTGGATCGATGATGAATCTGACACCACAGCCCACGCCGCGACGCACGTTCTCCGTCGATACAACGAGCTCCAGCGAACCTCTCGCGGCACCCGCCCCGCGGCGACGCCGGAGATGGCTCGTGTTCCCGATCGTCCTCGCCATCGGCCTGGTCGGTGTGGCCGGCGGGCTGATCGGCGCCTCGACTCACAAGGACGTCGCTCCGGTGATCATCCAGCAGGCGCGTGTGTCGAGAGCCGAGCCCGCAAGCGCAGCGGCAGATCCATCCACAGTCGACGCCACAGCGGTTGGAATCGCGGTCATCCCGAGCATCGTCACGGTCGAAGTGGGGTCCGCGTCGGGAGATGCGTTCACCCAGGCCGGCTCGGGCTCCGGCGTTGTACTCGACCAATCCGGTCACATCATCACGAATCACCACGTTGTCGAGGCCGGCGACGCCGCTCGGGTGGTTCTCTCGGATGGCCGAGTCTATGAAGCCGAACTCGTGGGGAGCGACCCCCTCACCGACCTCGCCGTTCTCCGAATCCCGACCACCGATCTCGTCCCGATCGCCTTCGGTTCAACCGTCGATCTCGATATTGGCAACCCCGCGATCGCCGTCGGCAGCCCGCTCGGCCTCGAAGGGGGGCCCTCGCTCTCCGTCGGCGTCATCTCGGCGCTCGGTCGTGAAGTCCAGACGGGACCCGACACCATCCTCTACGGCATGATCCAGACGGATGCGCCGATCACGAGCGGTTCAAGCGGCGGTTCGTTGGTCGACGAGACCGGCGCACTGATCGGAATAACCACAGCGGTCGGAGTCTCCAACATCGGCGTCGAGGGCATCGGATTCGCAACGCCGGTCGAGATCGTCGAACGCATCACGACCGAACTCATCGCAACCGGCTCCGTGTCACACGGCCTGCTCGGAATCGGAGGTGCGACGGCATACGACGAGACCGGTGATGGCGGGTTCGCACCGGTCGGCGT
Organism: Acidimicrobiia bacterium; assembly: GCA_030599515.1. Lineage (GTDB taxonomy): Bacteria > Actinomycetota > Acidimicrobiia > Spongiisociales > UBA5794 > JAHEEL01. The sequence continues at coordinate 2,166 of JAUVNV010000007.1, read as the reverse complement.
CACGGTCCGCTCCGTTTCTCCCGACTCTGCCGCCGAGACGGCGGGGATCGCCGTCGACGACGTGATCACTGCGATCGATGGAACCGCCGTCCGGACGATGGATGAACTCATCACGGCGCTCCGTCGGGTTGGCGCCGGGGATTCGATCATCGTCTCGATCGCAGGTGGTGGGCCACTGACGGTCATCCTCTCGACTCGCTAGGAACCAGCTCGGCAACAAATCGGTTGACATTCATCGTTGCGTTCGATATAGTTCGAACGGTAGGACTCATGACGAACGCAACGACAGATACGAGACGATACGATGACCACACAACCCCGAATCCGGGACTTCACCGCTCCCCGAGCACAAGCACCGCGCGTGGAGACCGCGCTCCACGGTGCTGCGGATCTCTTGATCACCCTCTGGCTGGTCCAGGGGTGCGACGAGATGACCCAGTCATTCGAAGAGTACGGACTCGGTGCGGACTGGTTCGCCGAGTTCTCCGAAGCGCTCTCCCCTGACACCCGCTCGCTGCTCAAGCAGATCAACTCGGGCAATGTGTGGATCTCAGCGATGGCGCTCCTGGACGAGATGAATAGCGGAAGCACCGTTGAGGACTTCATCGACCACATCGAGACCATGGATCCCGCGGATCTACGGCTCGCCCTCCTGGCCATGCACGAGGCGAACAGTCCCGAGTACGAACGTCTCGCCTCCGAGGCGGCCGCCGGTGATCAGGACGCCGTTGCTGAACTCATGACCCTGCCGGTTGTAGCAGACCACAAACGCTGGGCGGACAGCATGCGCCTTCTCCTCGAACTCGAACCGAAGGAGACCACCGATCTCATCGTGGGGGCGATGCGCGGTGTTCAAGCCGACGTGTTCGCCGCCTTCGAGGGCGAGTTCCGCCCGATCCTCGAGCGCGATATCGCTGCGAAGCGAGCGATCGCCGAACGGGTCTCAACCGAGCGGTTCGTCGAACTCGCCACCAACGGCATCTCGATCGAGAAACAGGGCTATCGCAGGCCCATTCTTCTGATCCCGACCATCGTCGGTCGGCCGTGGGTGATCTTCACGGAGTCGGCACAGCGTCTCATCATGGCCTACCCGGTCGCCGACGAGTACATGGATGCCGACCCGGATGCGCCACCGAATTGGCTGATCAAAACCTACAAGGCGCTCGGCGACGAGCGGAGGCTGAGAATCCTGCGACGCCTCTCACGGGGTCCCTCCTCGCTGCACGAACTCGCCGACGAGCTCGACGTTTCGAAATCGACGCTGCACCATCACATGATGCTGCTCCGCTCGGCCGGACTCGTGAAGGTCCTGATCGGCGCCGACAGGGAATACGCCCTACGCGAGGACATCGTCCCGGAGACAACCGCCGTCCTCCAGTCCTACATCGATAACACCGGAGGGAACTGATGTACCACTACAACCAACACCAACTCGTCCAACTCCACATGGACGCCGTGGCAGCGGACCTTGGACACTCCCGACACCGGCGGAAGCCCGCTTCCGGCCCGGCGTCGGAGCCCGGACCGATTCGCTCCCTGATCGCTCGAGTTCTCGTTCTCACCGGAGCGCGAGTCCACGGTTCGACACCGGCGGTCATCGGCGATCGGGTCGTTCTCCTCGACCCATGCAGGGACGACGACCTGAGACTCGCCGCCTGAAATCTGCGGTCGCTACGCCGCAATCGAGTGGGCCCCGGAGGCAACTTCGGGGCCCCGGCGCGTCGGAAAGCGGCCAGCCGGGCAGCCTCAGAATCTCGTGGGGTCGATGAACCACATGGCCGGCTGCTCGCAGTGTGTGCTGGATCGGGGTCGAGTTCCCCTTGCCGCTTGCCCAATCGGGATCTTCCCGCTCTTTGCCTCTAGCCAGGCGGAGGGCTGTCAGGAATGCTGGGGGCCGGACAGAAACCTGGTGAACGCCATGACCAGAGCGAACACATTGAGGAATCAGGGACCGGAACAGCGCTTCCGGAAGCTGTATCGGGATCACTACCCACAGGTCTATGCCTACTTCAAACGACGCACGAACCTCGAAGCCGCCGAAGACGGAGCCGTGGAAACCTTCATGGTCGCTTGGCGCCGGATCGGGGACGTTCCCGGCGGGGAAGCCGCGTTGCCGTGGCTCTATGGCGTGGCTCGCCGGATCTTGGCCAACCAGCGCCGGGGGTT
>JAUVNV010000013.1 GCA_030599515.1 Acidimicrobiia bacterium | reverse complement strand
TTCGCCCGTGGACTCGCCCGAGCTGCACCCAGCACCGAGCAGAGATACCCCAACGATCACCGCTGTGACAGTCAGTCGCAGACGCATATGTGTCCCCCTGTCGCTCTCTGCTCACTTCCCAAACCGATGCTACGCATCGTCGTTCGACGATGCAATGGCAATACTGGCTCGCACACAGAGCGATCCGCCGACCCGACACCCGCCCGCGACAGCCCCACGGTCGGGGCCTACCCATTCATATCCGGCAATATGTTCGGTTCTACCAAGGGTTTCCCCGATTCGGTCGACACCGGATTCAGGCCCAAATTGGCGACGCTTTGTTGACGAATCGTCGACAGTGAAGCCATCCTGCCACTGTCGCGGTCGGAGCGCATAGGTGTCCGATTCGGGCGCTCTGCTGCGAGAGCCTGGGCGCGTTCTGGTGCATTGCTCTAGGTATTGGGGGTCCGAGAGCGTGCCTTCTCTTGGCTGAAGGGCCGAGTGTCCTGAGTCCGTCGAGAAAGGCGGCGATCGGTCCCCGTTTCGCGTGCGGATGTTCCGGACTCGAAACGAGGACTGGGGGTGATTCTGTGTCTGGCATCTTGGGCAGAACCAGAACCTCCTGGCTGGGCTGGTTCATCACAGAACGTGGCTAGCGCCCGGCCAGGTCACCGGGCGCTATCCACGTCGTGGTCAGTTCATGCGTTCGGCGACACCGCCTTGTCGGCGTCAGCACCGGGGCCGCGGTGGCCGTTGCGCTCGGTACGGAGTCCGTCGAGCTCCGCCTTTGTGATCTCGCCGTCAACTGCCGCAGAAGCGAATGGCCCGTAAGGATCATTGAACGGATGGTCATCGCCGAGTTGGGCAAGCTCATCGGCGCTGATCACGTCGTCATCGAGGAAACCAATGATGAGCTCGCGATCCGCCTCACGTTCAGCCCGGCGTTCCTCGCGTGCTGCCTGCAATTCCTCGTGTTTGGCTTCGAGGGCATCCCGGACAGCGTCTGCCTGAGCTTGGTTCAGAACACCATCGGTGACGAGTCCGCCGAGGACCTCGTCGAGCGCCTCACGCTTGTCAGGTCGCTTGGGAGCCTCCCGGGTTTGGGTCTCCGTTGTCTGCGCGTTCGCAGGGTCCGACGCAACCGTTGAAGCCACGAACGCTCCCGCTACGAGAACACTTGCCGCCGCAAGTGCTGCCAATAGCTTCTTCATGATGATCTCCTTTCGTTTGTCATCACATGACGAACCATGACGGGACGATGTGAGGAATCCGTGTGGCTGACATGAGACGTGTCTGAGAGCCGTCGACGCCGGTTTGGGTCGGCGAATCCGTGTCTGGAAGGATGAATCCGACGACACCGCCAGCACCGTCGCTACCGTTGTGCGTGGACACGGATTCGTCATGGCCGGTCACGACGTGATCGACAATGGAGAGACCGAGGCCCGAATCGCTCCTGTTGGTGTCGGCGTGTCAACCCGGGAAGAGTCGAGAATCTGGTTTCTCGAACTGCGCTCGCAACCACCTGAACCGGTAGGCAATATGCACAGCCTTCCGAAGTGCTCCCCAACTGGATCGCGGTCGGCATCAAGCCCAAGTCGGCAACGCTTTCTGAACAAAGCGCATGCCTCCGGCATGTATGCGCTTTGGTTCTAGAACATATGCTGTGTATGGGGTGGTGTTTATGGTCGCGGTCATGGGTCGTCGCGTAGACATGGATCCACTGGTGGGAGCCGCCGAGATCGCTGACCGACTCGGCGTGTCGAACAGTCAGGTCATCCGTGTATGGAGAGGTCGCCACGCCGATTTCCCGGAACCTATCACGCAACTCCGAACCGCGATGATTTGGCACTGGCCAGACGTGCAGAAGGGGGCCGTTCGAACCGGCCGACTCGTGCGACAGCCCCATACGTAAGGGTTGTCGGCCACTGCCCTCGGCCGGAATCGAACCAGTGCCACCCGATTTGAAAAACCGATTCAAACGTTGTTCGTAGCCGGCGGAAACGCGGGAAACCCTTGCCAGTACTGAGTTGCAGGTTCTCGTCGTTTCGCGTCCTGACCCGTCGTCTCTCATCGCCTCGTGCGATAGGCGCGATGGGAACGGACTCTCGTTGAGTCGGTGACAGTCATGTGTCGCGCTCGTGCAGCAGCCTGCCGGGCGGACGAGTTGAGCAGGCTCCGCGTTGGTGCAGGCCTGCGACAGGATTCGGGCGACTCGCCGGCAAGGATCGAACAAACTGCTGGGCGGGCGGAACGCAGGGTTCGTCGATCTTTGGTGGAGATCAGGGCGTGGCGGTGCCGAGGTCGGCCCAGCGATCGCCTTCCGCGAGGTCGATGATCGTCATCGCCATCGCCAGTGCACCGTCGCTGATCGCCGCCTCGCCGGTCGGGGTCAGCGTGTGGGCGGCGAACTCCTTCTGATGGTTGATCGCCGGTTCCGCTTTGATGTCGAGTATCGGGTGGATCGACGGGACTTCGTAGGAGACGTTCGCCATGTCGGTGGACCCCGTCGCTCCCGGGTCGTACTCGCTGTTGCGGTGCATGGGCCGGCCGAGCGTCGCGGAGTTCTCGGCGTAGAGATCCGCCATCACGGGGTCGACGATCATGTCCGTGTACGTGTTCCCTTGCAGCTTCACGTCGAAGGTGCAACCGGTTGCGATCGCCGCACCTTCGAAGGCGGCGATGACCTTAGCGTAGAGCTCGTCGAGGCGGCTCTTGGTCATGGCGCGGATGTACCACGACATCGACGTGAGCGCCGGGATGACGTTCGGGACATCTCCGCCGTGGCTGATGACGCCGTGGATCTTGTCCGTCGGGTACATAGCCTGGCGCAGCGTCGAGATGTTCACATAGGCCTGGACGGCGGCGTCGAGGGCATTGACGCCGACCTGCGGCTTGAACGCTGCGTGGGATGCTTTGCCGTGGAACTCGACATCGATCTGGGCGAGGGCGAGAGAGTTCTTGTCAACGACGTCGTCGTTGGCCGGGTGGACCATCATTGCCGCCGCTGCGTCGGTGAATGCGCCGGCGTTGATGAGGTCGATCTTGCCGCCACCCGCTTCCTCGGCTGGGGTGCCGAGGACGGTGACTTGGATGCCGAGATCCTCGACGAGCGGGGCCAGGGCGATGCCGGCTCCAATCGCCGACGTGGCGATGATGTTGTGGCCGCAGGCGTGGCCGACCTCCGGGAGAGCGTCGATCTCACAGCAGATGACCACCTCGGGACCCTCAGATCCAACGCGGGCGGCGAAAGCAGTCTCGAGCCCGTAGGCCGGGTACTCGACGCTGAAGCCCTTCTCCGAGAGATACTTGACGAGCTTGGCCGATGTCTCGAACTCCTCGTACGCGGTCTCGGGATGGTCGTACATCCAACGAGACAGGTTTCGCAGTTCACGCTCCACAAGATGGAACGCCTTGCTCGCCGTATCTTTGGTGGTCATCGTCGCTCTCTGCCGCTGGTCAGTAGTCGGTACGGTAGGGCATTCGTGAAGTGATGGGAGTTGGGGGAGCGCGGCTCATCCTTCCCAGAATCCGTCCGGCCGTGATCGTTCAGTTTTCGACACATCATGTCGCCAGACTTGCAGCGATGAAATGACTTGACACGAGAAGGGATTTGAATGTAAGTTTCTTACAGGCATGACGAAACGTAGTGGAGTGTCGTGCGATGGTCGTTACGGACTGTGGAGTGAGGGCACGGGAAGGTATCGCAGTGGCTGGATTCTCTAGCACCGAGCAGACCGGTTCCCCGTCGAGTCCGACGGTGACGATACGCTCGATCCTGCCTTCCCTACCACCCGCTGAGCGGCGGGTCGCTGAGCGAGTGTTGACCCATCCTGGCGAGGTCTTGTTCTTGAGCATTGGAGCCATAGCGCAGGAAGCAGCTACTTCGGAGGCGACGGTGGTGCGCTTCTGCAAGAAGGCCGGATTCGACGGGTATCCGGGTCTTCGTTTGGCACTTGCATCCGAGGTTGGTCGGTCGACAGCTGAAAACCGGTCAGGCAGCGTCGTCGGAATCGAGATTGGGCCTGACGATTCGCTTGGCGAAGTTGTGGTCAAGGTGGGCGCGCTCGATGCTCAGGCCATTGCCGACACGGTGGAGCATCTCAACATCGAAGTGCTGGCCAGCGTCGTGGAACTCGTGACTGGAGCTCGCCGTATCGAGTTGTACGGTATTGGAGCTTCTGGGCTGGTGGCGATCGACCTCGAACAGAAGCTTCGGAGGATCGGCCTTCCCTCAGCAGCATCGATCGATGGACACGCTGCGTTGACGTCCGCAGCAGTGTCGTCGGCCGATGATGTCGTGCTCGCGATCAGTCACAGCGGGCAGACGCTCGACGTCATCGAGCCGGTCGAACAGGCTCGTTCCCAGGGCGCCACCACAGTTGCAATCACCAACTACCTGCATTCGCCCCTAGCGGAAGCGGCCGACCTGGTCTTGACGACAGCGGCCCGCGAGTCGGCATTGAGATCCGGAGCGATGGCGAGCAGGGCGGCGCAACTCACTGTTGTGGACTGCGTGTTCATCGGCGTGGCGCAACGGAACTACGAGGACACGCTGGTAGCCCTGGACCGCACGTACGCGGCTGTTCGCGGCCGTCGGAGAACGAATGCGAGGCCACGGTGACGAAGCCCGGTCCCGTCGTGAGAGTCGACTCTGTGACTGAGGAGCGGAACCTGCGCACGATCGACATCGATGCGCTACCGACGCTGGACGTCCTCCGTCTTCTCAATGATGAAGATGCGCTGGTTGCCTCGTCGGTTCGCCAGGCTCTGCCCGCTCTCGCTCAGGTGGTGGACGCGGCCGCCGCCCGTTACAGAGCTGGGGGAACTATCCACTATTTCGGTGCCGGCACATCGGGCCGGATCGGAACACTCGATGCGGCAGAGCTCCCACCGACCTTCTCGGCCGACCCCTCACGCATCGTCGCACATCACGCGGGCGGTCAGGATGCTATCCGACGCGCGGTGGAAGCGGCCGAAGACGACTCCGATCTCGGAGCCAGCGATGCGTCAGATGTCGGCGCCGGAGATATCGCCATCGGTTTGACCGCCAGCGGTCGAACCCCGTATGTGTGGGGGGCCCTCAAGGCGTCGAAGGGGTTGGGGGCTCTCACGGTCCTCATCAGCTCGTCGTTGAACGGTGGCATCGCCGACGCGGTCGATATCCATGTCGGTGTAGATACGGGGCCCGAGGCGATCGCCGGCTCCACGCGACTCAAGGCCGCTACCGCTCAGAAGATGATTCTGAACGGCTTCTCGACGGCATTGATGATTCGGGTTGGAAAGGCCTACTCGAATCTGATGGTCGATGTAGCGGCCACCAACGCCAAGCTTCGTGGCAGGGTCCTATCGATCCTGGAGCAGGCAACAGGCGGTACGGAAGCCGAGTGTGCTGAAGCACTGGAACGGGCAGACGGCGACACCAAGACTGCTCTCGTCAGCCTGCTCACCGACGTAGACGCCGCCACCGCGGGTGCTGTGCTCGAGGCATCCGGGGGACGGGTGCGAGAAGCGGTTGCTTCCCTCGGCTCCAATCCAAATCATGCAGAACACTCATCGCCGCGGAAATAGAAGTCCACTACAGGAAGGAGCAATATGAGAAATCTATTGAGGGGACACTGGTTCCCACTGCTCACACTCCTCATGATCGTTGCACTCGTTGCGGCGGCATGTGGAGGATCGAGCGACGACGAATCGGACGGCGGAACCACCGCCACGACCGTGGCAGACGACGCCACAACCACAACGGCCGGCGGTGACACCACCGCCACGACCGACACGACTACGGCTCCCGCAGAACGCGGCAATCTCGTCGTTGGACGCACGGGCGACATCGACATTCTCGATCCGCACCTGGCAACGGCCTTCCAGTCGTTCCGGACGCTCGAGCTGGTGTACGACAGTCTGCTCGGACTCGACCCGGATCTCACAGTGGTCCCATCACTGGCAGAGGAATGGTCATTCTCCGACGACGGTCTCGCTCTGACCCTGACGCTCCGAGAGGGCGTCTCGTTCCACGACGGCAGCACCTTCGGCAGTGAAGACGTCGTCGCGAGTCTTGAGCGCATCCTGGACGAGGAGACGGGCGCGGTTGCACGCTCGAACGTGCTCGGCATCGTCGGCATCACGGCGCCGGACGCCGGCACGGTCGTGCTAGAACTCGCGAATCAGGACGCATCGATCCTTGCATCGCTCGCGGATGTGAACCTGGCGATGCTCTCCAGCGACGCCATCACCGCCGGGACCGTAGATCGCGAACCGAACGGGACGGGTGCGTTCAAGTGGAGTGAATGGAAGCAGGGAACGTCCGTCACACTCGGCGCAAACGGCGACTACTGGCGTGATGGACCCTTTGTCGACACCATCGAATTCCGGGTGATCCCGGACGAGAGTTCGATCCTTTCAGGGCTGCGCGCCGGAGAGGTCGACTTCGCTCCGTTGACCGACCCGGTGATCGTGCTCCAAGCGACCGATCCCCTGGTCGTCTATCGGACGCCGGCTCTGTCCTATCACGTCTTGCAACTCAACGCCGATCGAGACGTGCTTGCAGACGTCAAGGTGCGCCAGGCGATTAGCTGCGCCGTCGATCGGCAAGAGGTCATCGACTCGGCAGCCCTCGGTGAGGGTGCCGTGACGGGTCCCATCACGATCCCGGCGTATCGTTCCGATAGCGACGGACTGCCCTGTGGCGGGACGCGCGATGTCGAGAAAGCCAAGCAACTGCTCGCTGAGGCCGGCTACACCGACGGCGTCACGCTCAACACGATCGTGATCGCAGGCGAGTTCTCCACGGCAACCGCTGAGGGAGAGGCCCTGCAGGCGCAGCTGGCCGAAGCGGGTATCAAGCTCGAACTCGAAGTGTTGGAGACCGGTACCTATGTGGATCGCTGGCTTGCGGCCGACTTCGATGCGGCCGTCGCCCTCAACGGCGGCAGACCGGACCCACACCCGATGTACGTGCGGTATTGGACATCAGACGGCAACCTCAACCCTGTTGCGGGTTACCGATCCGACGGGCTCGACGAGTTGATGGCCGCCGGACAGGCCGAGACAGATACTGCAGCACGAGTCGCGATCTACGATCAGCTCAGTGAGGAGTTGCAGACTCAGTCTCCCTGGATCTGGCTGTACACCGGCTTCGAGTATCGCGTCACCACGGATGGTGTCACAGGGTTCACCTCGATGCCGAACGGTTCGCTCCAGTACCTAAGGCAGACATCACTGTCGAGCTGATACCGCGATCGATGGACGCGACAGAGAGGATCTAGCGACGTGACTCGTCGATTCTTCCTCAAGCGCCTCGGTGGGGCACTGTTGACTCTGTTCGGTGTGGCCGTGTTCGTATTCGTTGTCCTGAGACTCATCCCAGGCGACGAGATCACGGCCATGCTCGGAATCGAGTCAGGCACCCTCACCGAGGTGCAGCGTCGCGCACTCGAGAGCTACTTCGGCCTCGACGAACCGCCGATCTCTCAGTTCTTCGGCTGGTTGGGGAATGTCATGACGGGGAATCTCGGCTACTCGATGCGAAGTGGAGTGTCCGTGGCATCCCTCATCGCAGATGCTCTGCCCGTAACTATCGAGCTCGCCGTTCTCTCAATGCTCTTCGGGATAGTCATTGGTGTGCCGACGGGGATCTTCGCCGCAACCCGGCAGGGCAAGGCACCAGACGTCGTTGCCCAAAGCTTCGGATTGATCGGTCTCGCGATCCCAAACTTCGTGATCGGAACGTTCCTGATCACCATCACCGCGAGTCAGTTTGGGTACTTCCCGAACGCTGCCGGGTACGTCCCGCCCTGGGAGGATCTCGGACTCAACCTCCAACAGATGCTGTTCCCCGCCATCTCGCTTGGGATCGTCCTTGCGGGATCGATCATGCGGACAATGCGCTCCGCCTTCTTGGAGGTGTCAACCGAACCGTTCGTGCGTACAGCCAGGGGAAAGGGCCTCTCTCGCAGGCGTGTCAAGTGGGTGGTCATCTTCCGGAATGCGTCCATCCCGGTGCTGACCATTACCGGCATCCAGTTCGGCTACCTCCTCGGTGGGACCGTCGTGATCGAGCAGATATTCGCTCTCCCCGGTCTCGGGCGACTCGTGTTGACTGCGATCAACCAACGCGAACTCGCTGTTGTGCAGAGCACCGTGCTCGTGATCGCCGCCATGTTCGTGATCATCAACCTGCTCGTCGACCTCCTCTACGCACGCATCGACCCGAGAATTGAGATCCAATGAGCAACGACACCGCGATCGTCGTAGATGACACCGAATCGGACCGGAGTGCGAGCTTCGGCCGACGGTTGATATCGAACCCGCTCGGGCTCACCGGCTTGATCATCGTCGGAATCCTCATCGCCGCATCGATCTGTTCCGCGTTGGGCTGGGTTCCTTTCGATCCGCTCGAACAGCACCCGGCCGATCGCCTGACCGGGCCTTCGAAGACGTACTGGTTCGGCACGGACCAGTTCGGGAGAGACGTCTTCTCGCGAGTCCTCGCCGGCTTGAGACTGTCCTTCCAGGTAGCGGTCCTCGCGGTAGCCATAGCGGCAACGATCGGCACCGCTTTCGGCGTGCTCGCCGGATTCCTCGGCGGTTGGGTCGAAACAATCACGATGCGCGTCGCCGATGTCCTGTTCGCATTCCCGGCCATCCTTCTGGCCCTGATCATCGTGGCCGTGCTCGGGGCAGGATGGTTCAACGCGGCGATCGCCATCGCCGTTGTGTACACGCCCGTATTCATCCGCGTGTCACGAGGCCCGACCCTGCAGGTGAAGTCGGCCGACTACATCAAAGCAGGCGTCGGCCTCGGATTCTCCACCCCACGTCTCATCTTCAGGCATGTGCTACCCAACATCGCGTCTGTGGTGATCGTGCAGATCACACTCTCCCTGTCATGGGCGATCCTCACTGAATCGGCGCTGAGCTTCCTTGGATTGGGAACGCAGCCTCCGGACGCCTCTCTCGGCCTGATGGTCTCCGCCTCTCGCGCTTTCGCCTCCATCGCGTGGTGGACGCTGTTCTTCCCGTCTCTGGCCATTGTGCTCGCGGTCCTCGGGCTCAATCTCTTCGGTGACGGACTTCGCGACACGCTCGATCCGTCAAGGAGGGACTCGTGACTCCAAGGAGCCCGCTATGAGGGTCGTCGGACTGATGTCCGGTACTTCGCACGACGCCATTGATGTTGCCGTCGCGGACTTCACGATATTCGACGAAACCGTAGCTCTCGAGTTGCGGGGATTCGCCGAGTACCCAATTCCCTCCGATCTCGATCGTCGAGTCGCGCAGGCCATACGGGGTGACGCTCTGGACGCGTTCGATCTCTGCCGTCTCGACACAGATCTCGGGCAAGCGTTCGCCGATGCGGCGGTTGCGACAATCGCCGATCTCGCAGGATCTGCCGATCTGATTGCTTCGCACGGCCAGACGATCTATCACTGGGAGGAGAAGGGGCGAACCCTGGGGTCACTGCAGATCGGGAACCCCGGCTGGATCGCGGAGCGCACCGGAGTTCCGGTTGTGTCCGACTTCCGGGTGCGCGACATTGCCGCCGGTGGAAACGGTGCCCCGCTGGTCAGTATCTTCGACGTGATGTTGGGACGTGGGCGGTTTGACCTCCCCGTGGCATTCCTGAATCTCGGGGGAATCGCGAATATGACGGTTGTCGGCGGAGGCCGCGACCCCATCGCCTATGATCTCGGACCGGCCAACGCCCTCATCGATGCTGCGGTTGTGCTACTCACCGATGGAGCTCACAAATTCGACATGGATGGGCGCCGAGCCCGTGCCGGAACCCCGCACAATGGGTTGCTCGAGCTGCTCCTAAGCCACGACTACTACGACATCCCTCCCCCGAAGACGACGGGCAAAGAGACGTTCAGTGTTCCCTATCTGCTCGGGGTGCTCGATGAGTTCCCAGGTGTACCGGTCAACGATGTTCTAGCAACCCTGACCGACCACGTCGCATCCGTCGTGGCCGACGAGGCGAGAAGGCAGGGGCTGTCGCAAGTGATCGCGAGCGGCGGGGGCATCAACAACCCGACCCTGATTGAATGGATAGTCGAGAAGCTCGGGGACATCCAGTACGTCACGATCGATACGCTCGGCGTGCCTTCCGATGCCAAGGAAGCATACGCGATGGCTCTGCTCGGCTTCCTCACGGTCAAGGGGATGACCGGCACTGTTCCGTCCTGCACCGGGGCGCTTCATCCCACAGTGCTCGGTTCCGTGACACCCGGAAGTCCAGATCGTCCGTTCCCAGGCCTGTCACCGACACCTGCGGTGACACGACTCGAGATCGTCACGGGCGGAGGCCAATATGGCGCTGCTTGAGGTACAAGACTTGACGACGAGCATCGTTCGTCGGTCCGGGTCGGTCCCGATCATTCGCAACGTGAATCTGAACGTCGACAAGGGTGAGACCCTGGGCATTGTCGGGGAGAGCGGCTCCGGCAAGTCGGTCACGATGCTGTCGGTTATGGGGCTCATCCCGTCGCCTCCTCTGGCTATCACCGACGGGGCCATCCGTCTCAAGGGGCGCGATCTCGTCGGTGCCGATGAGAAGACGATGCAGGCGGTGCGAGGGGCTGACATGGCCATGGTCTATCAGGACCCGATGGTCTCGCTGAATCCGGTCATGCGAATCGGTCGCCAGATCGAAGAAGGGATGACCGCCCATCATGTCGGCAAGAACGAGGCGCAACAGCGGACGCTCGAAGTTCTCGGCGAAGTGGGCATCCCTGATCCGCCTCGTGTCCGTGATCTCTACCCGCACGAGTTGTCGGGCGGCATGCGTCAGCGTGTCATGATCGCTTCTGCGCTCGCACTCTCGCCCGATCTGTTGATCTTCGACGAGCCGACAACTGCCCTCGACGTCACGATTCAGCAGCAGATCCTCTACCTCGTCCGCGAGTTGCAACGATCTACTGGAGTCGCCGTCGTGTGGATCACGCACGACCTCGGAGTCCTTGCGCGTCTCGTCGATCGTGTCGCCGTGATGTACGGCGGACGGGTGGTGGAAGTCGATGATATCGAACCCCTCTTCAGCGAACCTCGTCATCCCTATACCGAGGCGCTCATGGCGTCCGTGCCTGGCATGCACGATGATGAGAGGGCCCCTCTGCGTCAGATCCCCGGGAGCCCCCCGGACGTCAACCACATGCCTCCCGGATGTCCGTTCCAGCCGCGATGCGAGTTCGCGATTGAGCGCTGCACCCGTGAAATGCCGCCCATGCTGAGCCACGGCACGGGTGAGTCAGCCTGCTGGGTACCCCGGGAGGAGTGGAAGTGACGGCAGCAATCAGCGTTCGCGACCTCACGCGGATCTTCCCCGGTCGGAGAGGTCAGGGAGACGTGCAGGCGCTGAACGACGTGACCCTCGACGTGGCCCGCGGCGAAACGCTTGGCATCGTCGGAGAGAGTGGATGCGGCAAGTCGACGCTGGCACGACTCCTGGTCCGTCTCGATCAACCCACGTCGGGTTCCATCACGCTCGAAGGCGCGGATGTCACACAGCTTTCGGATCGCGCGTTCAGGAATTACCGTCGCGAGATCCAGATGGTCTTCCAAGACCCGTACGGCTCGCTCAACCCTCGTCAGAGTGTGGGTCGAACGCTTGGAGAAGTCCTCGATGTCCACGGCCTCGCAACCAGTCGAAGCCAGCGCCGCGCACGAGTCTTGGAGCTCCTGGCGATGGTTGGCCTGGGACCCTATTTCTCGGACCGGCTTCCGCGCCAGCTCTCCGGCGGACAGATGCAGCGCGTGGGGATCGCACGCGCGCTTGCTGTCGAACCGTCGGTTCTGGTGCTGGATGAGGCTGTGTCCGCTCTTGATGTATCGGTGCAGGCGGAGGTGATGAACCTTCTCGTTGGGATGCGCGAGGAACTCGATCTCACCTATGTCTTCATCTCTCACGACCTAGGTATGGTGCGCCATATCTCGGATCGTGTCGCAGTCATGTACTTGGGTCGGGTCGTCGAACTCGGGTCGTGGAAGCAGGTGTCCGATGAGCCGTTGCATCCGTATGCCGAAGCGCTCCAACGCGCGGTGCCGGTCGCTGATCCGGAGTTGGAGAAAGGTGAGATCGAGGCGCCGATCAAGGGCGAAGTCCCGAATCCCGCGGATCCACCGTCCGGGTGTGCCTTCCACCCGAGGTGTCCCCTGGCCGAGAGGATCTGCTCTGAGAGGCGCCCGGAGCTCGTTGAGATGACGCCTGGTCATTCGGTCGCGTGTCACGTCGTTGAGCGTGAGTTCGCACGGGCCGAACGGGCATCATCACCGCCGGGGATGCGTTAGGCCATGGGGACAGGTCATCGATCGCTCAGTGACAACACGCATAGCGGCAACGCCGTCGGGTCGGATGTCAGGGCGGCGCGCGAATTCGACGCGCCATCTATCGCCGGTCTTCACGTCCGCTCGTTCCAGTCCGCGTACTCGGGGCTGATACCCGAGAATCGTCTCCGCAGCCTTGATGTGTCCGCCCGCAGAAGCATCTGGGCAGACAGGATTGCGGGCGCACCCGATCTTGCCAGACACATCTTGGTCACTGAAGTAGCTGAGCGGCTGGTTGCCTTCATCTACTACGGACCATCACCAGACGCAGACGAGGATTCCGCCGAGGTCGGCCACGTGTTCTCAGTACATGTCGATCCAGCCGTGACCGGCCGCGGCATCGGCACCAACTTGCTAGCTCACGCGGTGAAGAGCATGGCGCAGACGGGTCTCACGGAGGCGACACTGTGGGTCGTAGACGTCAACCCTGCTGCACGTCGGTTCTATGAGAGGCTCGGATGGCGCCGCGATGGTGCTCGCCGACGCGAACATCTTGGACTCGAGGGTGAGCCGGGTCCCGAGTTTGATGTGGAGACTGTTCGCTATCGCCTGCATTTCGGTGTGCCATGGTGACAATCGTTGCAGGAGGGCGCGTCGCCACGCTGGAAGGAGTCGTTCGGGCGGATCTGACCATCGCCGACGGTCGTGTCGCAGCGATCGAGCCGCCCCGGTCGCGCCGGATCGCTGACGCCGTGATAGATGTTGACGGTCAACTCGTAGTTCCCGGCTTCATCGACATCCAGATCAACGGCGGTTTCGGCCTCGATTTCACGAACGACCCGGAGGCGATCTGGGAAGTCGGTGCTCGCCTCCCTCAGTACGGCGTAACCGCCTTCCTGCCGACGGTCATCACCTCACCTGCGGCGACGGTTGTCGAGGCCCAGCACGTGATGACCGCCGGTCCGCCGGCCGACTACACAGGAGCGGTGCCGATCGGACTCCATCTCGAGGGACCGATGCTTTCGCCGAAGCAGCCGGGGACACACGACACGCTGCACCTCCGCGAACCCGAGGCGGC
Organism: Acidimicrobiia bacterium; assembly: GCA_030599515.1. Classification (GTDB taxonomy): domain Bacteria; phylum Actinomycetota; class Acidimicrobiia; order Spongiisociales; family UBA5794; genus JAHEEL01. The sequence continues at coordinate 6,102 of JAUVNV010000013.1, read as the reverse complement.
CGCGACCGACACGTGGAGCCCCAACACAGGAGTCCTCATGGTCACTCTCGCACCGGAGCTCCCCGGAGCCCTCGACCTGATCGAGGCGCTCGTAGAGCGCGGTGTCGTCGTCTCTATCGGCCACTCCGATGCCACCTATGAAGAGGCCGTCGCCGGGATCCGTCGCGGCGCGACCATTGGAACTCACCTCTACAACGCCATGTCCGCCTTCCAACACCGCGAACCCGGACTCGTTGGGGCACTCCTCGACGAGACCGACGTCGCGACCGAGATCATCGTCGACGGGATCCATTCGCATCCCGCCGCCGTGCGCGTGGCATGGCAGGCCAAGGGACCCGACCATCTCGTGCTCATCACGGACGCCATGGCGGCGATGGGCATGGGCCACGGCCGGTTCGTCATCAGCAGCATCGACGTCACCGTCGACGAAACGGGCCCACGAAACGCCAAAGGTGTTCTCGCCGGCAGTGTATTGACAATGGACGAAGCGGTGCGCAATCTGGCGGAGTTCACGGGCTGCTCACCGGCTGAGGCGATCGGGGCGGCGACCGCGAATCCGGCGAGGGTCATCGGTGACCCGACGCGCGGCGTGCTCGAAATCGGCGCACGGGCCGATGTCACGATTCTCGACGCGGATCTCAACGCACTGGCCACTCTCGTTGCCGGGGAAGTCGTGTACGACGGATCTGCCTAGGAGGTTTCGCGGTCCATGACGCTCTGGGACGAGATCCATGAACAGCCCGAGACGCTGCAGCGAATCATCGACCGTAACCGCGATGTCGTGGCGGACATCGCCGCACGCATCAATGAGGTCTCGCCGTCATCTGTTCTCATCGCGGCACGCGGCACCTCCGACAATGCGGCGCGGTATGCCCTCTACGTGTGGGGGGCGCGTAACGCGCTCAATGTCGCGCTCGCGGCACCCTCTCTCTTCTCCGTCTACCACCAGCCGCCGCAACTCGATGGAGCGCTCGTTGTTGGGATCTCCCAGTCGGGGGAGTCCCCCGACCTCGTCGCGGTGCTCGAGGAGGCGAACGATCAGGGACGACCCACGCTCGCCATCACGAACCACCCCGACTCGCCGATGGCCCAGGCCGCGGACTTCGAAATCGAACTCCATACGGGGCAAGAGCAGGCAATCGCTGCGACCAAGACGTACACAGCACAGCTTGCCGCGATCGCACTGCTCTCGAGTGCCTTGAATGACAATATCGGCAGCCTGAGCGGACTCGCGGCGGACGTTGGCATCGTGCTCGCCGAGTCGGATCGCATCGCCGGGGCGGCGGCCATGTTCGCCGACACCGAAGCTGCCGCGGTTCTCGGGCGCGGCTTCAACCACTCGACCGCGTTCGAGTGGGCGCTCAAGCTCCAGGAACTCACCTATGTCCTTGCTCATCCATACTCGACGGCCGACTTCGTCCATGGACCGCTCGCTCTCGTATCCCGCGGGTTCCCCATCCTGGCGGTGGCGCCGACCGGGAAACCACACGCGACCGTGCACGAACTCCTCGACCGACTCAAGACCGAACTCGGATCGCGTCTCGCGGTCATTTCCAACGATGACGCGACGCTCGGACTGGCTGATGCACCGATTCGCATTCCGGCAGGGCCGGAGTGGCTGAGTCCGATCGGTGCCGTCGTCGCTGCACAACTCTTCAGCTACCACCTCGCCTCCGCGAAAGGACTCGACCCTGACGCGCCGAGGACCATCGAGAAGATCACACGAACCACATGACAGAATCACCCGACACGCTCCCCTCCCTGAGGGGACGCAGCCTCGCTGGCCACATGGACGTGGTCGCTCAACTGGCCGAACTTCTCGGCCCCGATCGAGTGCGAGCGCACCCGCTTGACCTGCTCATCTACGCGAAGGACTCCGGCGTGAGTTCGGGCGAGGCTGCCGTTGTTGCGCTTCCGGAGAGCACCGGCGAAGTTGCCGAGGTCATGCGCATCGCCGCTGCCGCGGGCATGCCGATGGTGGCACGGGGAGCGGGAACTGGACTCGCCGGCGGGGCGATCGGGGTACCCGGTTCCGTGCTCATCGTGCTCACTCGGATGAACGAGATCTTCGAGATCGACGAGGTCGGGGCAACGGCCTGGGTCGGACCTGGTGTCATCAACCTCGAACTCTCCAACGTCCTTGAGAACAGAGGGCTCCACTTCGCACCCGATCCGGCATCGCAGCAGTCCGCCACTGTCGGAGGCAACGTAGGGACGAACGCCGGCGGTCCTCACTGCCTGGCTGAAGGATCAACGATCGCGCACGTCCTCGGCATGGAGGTCGTGACCGCCGACGGTGAGGTCGTTACGCTCGGCGGCGCCGCACCCGACCCGCCCGGCTATGACCTACGCGGTCTCGTCGTCGGCTCGGAAGGCACGCTTGCGATCGCGACCCGGATCCTCGTTCGCCTCACGAGAAACCCGCCGGACACGGTCACCATGCTCATCGCATTCACAGGGATCACCGACGCGACCCGCACCGTCTCGGAGATCATCTCGAGTGGACTCGTCCCCGCCGCGCTCGAGATGCTGGATGGTCCGATGATCGAAGCGGTCGAGAACTTCGTCCACGCCGGCCTCCCCGTCGAGGCCGGAGCGGTGCTCCTCGCCGAGGTCGTCGGCCACCCGGACTGCACAGCGGCTGAGGCCTCCCTGATCCGGGAGATCTCAGCTCGCAACGACGCCACCGAGATCCGCACCGCGTCGAACGAAGCCGAGCGCGTGCTGCTCTGGAAGGGCCGCAAAGCGGCCTTCGGAGCCATCGCGCAATCCGCGCCCGACTACTACCTCAACGACACCGTGGTGCCCCGCACCCGATTCGTCGACGTGGTCGATGAGACGTATGCCATCGCCGATAGGTACGGGCTTCGGCTCCTCAACATCTTCCACGCCGGAGACGGCAACTTCCACCCGCTCGTCAGCTATGACGCATCGGAGCCGGGCATGACCGAGAAGGTGATCGAGGCGTCGCATGAGATGGCGCAGGCGGCGATCGCGGCCGGAGGTACCTTGAGTGGTGAGCACGGTATCGGGGTCGAGAAGCGCGACCTCATGTCACAGGTCTTCTCTCCCGATGATCTCGATGCCCAGGCGAGGATTCGGGAAGCGTTCGATCCGTTGGGGCTCCTCAATCCAGGGAAGGTCCTTCCGGAGGGCTCCCGCCGCTTCGATCGGCCGACGACATGACGACGCTGCGTTCCGTGACCCGTCAGCTCTTCGAACGTCTCCGGGACGAGACCGCGGACGTCGATGCGGACTTCGTGGTCGCTCCCACCTCTCTGGACGAAACTGCGGCGGTGCTCGCGGCAGCCGCCGAGGTGGAGATCCCGACCACCTTCCTCGGTGGTGGAACGCACGTCGGCTACGGGAATGCCGTCGCAGCCGACCTAGTCGTGACGTCGGCAGGATTGAATCGAATCATCGATTGGAGACCGGACGACCTCACGGTCATCGTCCAGGCCGGCGTCCCCATCGATACGCTCGAGGCCGAGATCGCATCCAGAAACCAGACCGCCGTGTTCCCCGAGATCGCATCCGGCGCAACCGTCGGCGGAGTCGTAGCAGCCGGTCTCTCCGGATTCCGCCGACTCCGGTACGGGCCGATCCGTGACCGGATTCTCCAGGTTCGGATCGCGACCGGGTACGGCAAGGTGATCACCGGCGGTAGTCCGGTCGTCAAGTCGTCGACCGGATACGGGGTGCCCCGCCTCGCCACGGGGTCATTCGGCACGCTTGGGATGATCGGCGAGGTCATGCTGAAGCTGTGGTCACGGCCGATGGCGACCGCGACCGGCGAAGTCTCCAACGCTTCCGAGGCCTACGCCGAGACCTACCGACCACTGGCCGCCCTCGAGACTTCGGAAGGGTCGTTCCTCTACCTCGGCGGTCCAGACACACAGATCACCTCGCAGGCCCGCGCCGTGGGCGCCGAACCAGAACCGGGATTGGCTTGGCCCGAACCGGTGAACGCCGCGATTCGTCTCGAGTTCCGCGTGCCTGCCCGCTTCATCCGACCGGCGATCGATCGAGCGAAGCGTCTCGGGGCGACACGGTGGATCGCCGAGCATGGCGTGGGCAGGGTCGACGCCGGCGTCGGGGCAATCGATCCCAAGTCCTTCGCTGCCGCCCGCGCATGGGCGGAGTCGACCGGTGGGGCGCTCGTCGTCGTAGCGACCGGCGACGCGGGTGTCGATCCGTGGGGTACACCACCGGTCTCGATCGAAATCCAGCGCAGGATCAAGTCGGCGTTCGATCCGTCCGGCATCTGCAATCCTGGGATCATGCCGGGGGGTGTGTGATGACCTGGATCACCGAGTTCGCCCCGACGACGGAAGGCCTCAATGCATGCATCGACTGCGGGCTTTGTCTCCCGACGTGCCCGACCTACCGACTGACCGGCGACGAGTCGGCATCCCCGCGGGGCAGGATCGCGGCGATGCGGGCGGTCGACCGCGGACTCATGCCGGTCGACGACCGATTCGCCGGTGTCATGGATCTCTGCCTCCAGTGCCTCGCCTGTGAAACGGCGTGCCCGTCGCTCGTACCGTTCGGGAAGCTCATGGAGGGAGCGAGGGCGGAAATCGCTGCCCACCGACCCGACACCGCAACGATTGGCAAGCGGGTGCTCTTCGGCCGGCTCGTCGGGTTCCGGCCGGCGCTCGTATTCTTGTCGTGGCTCCTTGCGATCGCACAGCGGCTGCGCCTCACCGATGTACTGCCGAGCAGTGCAGCCAAGGCCGCGGCGCTAAGACCCGTGCCCATACCGGTCCCGTCAACGGCCGGGCACGAGTGGCTCCCCGAAGGAGAGCAGGTCGGCACTGTGGCGTTCCTGTCAGGTTGCGTGATGGACCAGTGGTACTCAGACGTCCACGTCGCCGTTATCGAAGTCCTTCGGACGGCCGGGTACCGGGTGGTTGCGCCGCCGAACCAGACCTGCTGTGGTGCGATGGCGGCGCACGAAGGGGCCGCATACGATGCGGCACGCATGGCCGAGCGCAACGTCGCAGCGTTCGCCGGGCACGACCTGGTCTTCGTGGACTCGGCCGGCTGCAGCGCACACATGAAGGACTACGACCAATGGACCGAAGGCGGCTCAGACCTCGCCGTCCGGGTCGTCGATGCAACCGAATTCATCGCCGGCCTCATCGCCAAAGGAGCGCTGCCCGCGGCGGTCGAGACCACGGAGCCGATCGCGATCCAAGACCCGTGCCATCTGCGACACGCGCAGGGGATCATCGAAGAGCCGCGAGCGATCCTGCGTGCCGCCGGGCTTGAGCCGGTCGAGATCGACCCGACCGGCATGTGCTGCGGCGCCGCCGGTGCCTATCAGCTCTCCCACCCGGATATATCGGACGAACTTGGCCGCATGAAGGCATCACAAATCGTGGCAACCGGTCTGCCTCGGGTGGCATCGGCGAACCCAGGCTGCGAAATGCAACTCAAGACCTTCCTCGATGACGGGGTTGAGGTTGTGCATCCAGTCGAGGTGTACTGGAAAGCGATCAACACGAGACCAGTCCGTCAAGCATGGCGGGCTCTCAAGACGGTCCCACGACGCAATTGACGATAAGCGACGCGATCGGCTGAAACCCTTGGTACATAAGGGCTTCTGGCGCACGCGTTGCGCACCTGGTGCGTCGATACGGAGGAGCGCGTTTCGAAAGCTCTCTGACCGGGGAGAACGCGGCCCGATAAAGACGACGCTTACGGGCGATAGCGTCGTTGTAGCGGCCGCCCAACGGAGGATCTCGGGCGACGGAGCGATCCCTCTTTCGTGCGCACACATCGGCACGTCCGGGCTCGTATGTGCGCTTCGCCGCAACGCATTCGGTGTTGTGAACCACGCCGCCGAGGGTGTCCGTATCGACTCAAACGGCCCTGTGTGGCCGTTGGACGCTGAGCGTCACATCAACCGAACTCGCCGAAGCGATGCAAGGACCCCTCGAAGCCACCGCCGATATGGGCGGTGTTCTGGTTGGGGAGGTGTGGCTTTCGGTTCGACTAGCAGGCATTGTCCCTTAGCGGGGTTCGTGGAACGGGGAGACTCTGGTGTCGGAGCAGGAGGTGTTGGTGCTGCTGCGTTTCGTGGCTGGTGTGCTGATC
>JAUVNV010000153.1 GCA_030599515.1 Acidimicrobiia bacterium | reverse complement strand
GAGGACGGTCAGGGGACCCGTCGAGGCCACCGCTGCCATTGACGTGCGTTCCTGCATCGCGCTCGTCCACGTAAGCCACGTCATCGCACCCGCGGCGAAGCCCGCCACGAGACGAATCGCGACGAGCACGGTGTAGATGCTCGGCACCGCACTGGCGATGTTCAGGAGGAGAAGAGCGGCAGCGGCGACCCTCAGGATCCGTCCGTTCGGCGTCAGAAGGCGCGGCAGGATGAAGTTGGCGGCAGCGAACGCCCCGACCTGGGCGACTGAGACTGCACCGACGGCGCCTTCAGATACGCCGTATCGCTCGGCGATCACGGGGATGAGAAACGGAGTCGCCGCATACATGAGGGCGACCGCAGCGGTGGCCCCCACAAGGGCGATCGATGCGTGCCGTCCTGCGGCGTAGGCGATACGAGTTGGGCCTTGCACGAGCGGATTGTTGCAGGTGAGCCATCGAGCAGCGAGATTGCCCTCCCTCCCCCGTTGCCTCGCCTCGCGATCGAGCCACTGGGAAACATGGGCCTCTTCGGAAGCGATACGATGTCTCCAGCGATCGACTGGAGAGGCAGACCAGCATGGGTGTCGAGATCCACGACGGCATCACGGTGCGCATCTCGCGTTCCTTCGATCACTCGCCTGTGAGACTCTTCGCTGCGTTCACCGAACCCGCTCTCGCTTCACGGTGGATGTGGGCCGGTCTCGGATCGCAACCGTACGCACAGATCGACTTGCGAGTCGGCGGGCGCTACCGGATCGCGATCACCGCCGACCCCGACGACGACACGTGGCCGGGCGATGAACGGGCAATGCGCGGCGTGTACCTCGAGATCGAACCGAACCGTCGTCTCATCTACACGCTGCACTGGGACGCCGACGTTGGATACAACCGTCCGTGTCTCGAATCGATCGACGAGGCGGTCATCGTGGATTTTCGGGAGGCAGATGCGGGCTGTTCGCTCACCTTCACCCATGTGGGCCTCCCCGGTGATGCGAAGTCGGCTGAGGCGCACGCACAAGGCGTTCAGGCAAGTTTCGACGTGCTCACCGCGGTGCTGGACGAGCAGACATGAGGGCCGCTCTCTACACACGGTTCCAGGGACCGATCAGCATCGAACACCTGGCCGACCCCGCTCCAGAACCGGACGGTGTCGTGGTGAGCGTCGAAGCGACGGGGCTGTGCAGGAGCGACTGGCATGGATGGATGGACCACGACCCGGACATCACCCTCCCCCACGTTCCCGGCCACGAACTGGCGGGCACGATCGTCGCTATCGGTTCGGACGTGACCCGGTGGCGGATCGGGGACCGTGTGACGGTCCCATTCGTCGCGGGGTGTGGTGAATGCGAGCAGTGCCGCGGTGGTAACGAGCAGGTCTGTGAGCGACAGTTTCAGCCCGGGTTCACCGCCTGGGGTTCGTTCGCCGAACTCGTCGCTCTCCGCTATGCGGATGGAAACCTTGTCACCATCCCGGAGCAGATCGACGCGGTCACCGCTGCGACCCTGGGATGTCGGTTCGCGACGGCGTTTCGAGCGGTCGTCGACCAGGGCAGGGTCGGAGCCGACGAGTGGGTAGCGGTGCACGGCTGTGGTGGTGTCGGACTCGCAGCGATCATGATCGCAAAGGCTTACGGTGCACGGGTCGTTGCTATCGATCCCAACGACAAGGCCAGAGGGTTCGCCCGCTCGCTCGGAGCTATGACGTTGGACCACGATCGAGACGCCATCACGATGACGAAGGCGTTGAAGGAGGCAACGGGGGGAGGACCTCACCTCTCCATCGACGCGATCGGCAATGCGGTCGTCGTCGCGACATCGATCGAGTCTTTGAGGCGGAGAGGGCGCCATGTGCAGATCGGCCTCCTCCCCGAGAACGAGATCGTAGTCCCGATGGGGACCGTCATCGGTCGGGAGTTGGAGGTGTTCGGGAGTCACGGCATGCAAGCGCACCGTTACCCGGAGATGCTGGAGATGATCATCGACGGCCGCCTTGAACCCAGCCGCCTTGTGACCCGCACGATCCCGTTGTCTGAGGTCACCCAAGCGCTCCCGGAGATGGGGTCGGTACAGAGGCCGGGAGTGACCGTGATCGACCGGCTCGATGCCTGATGCGGGGCTGGTAGGGTCGGCGTATGACCGAGCAACCATCATTCACTGTGTTGGCGAACCTTCTCGACGAAGTCGAGATCCCGGAGAACGGGACCCTCAGTCGTGTTGTCTTCAATGCCGACGGGCTGCGGGTCGTTCTTTTCGCGTTCGATACGGGCGAGCAATTGACCGACCATGCCGCCACTGTGCCGGCGGTCGTCCAGGTGATCAAGGGTCGCCTTGAGATGACACTCGGTGAAGAGCAGATCGAGATTCATCCCGGCTCCTGGGTCCACATGGATGCGCACCTCGTCCACGCGCTCGTTGCCCTCGAGCCGAGCGTCGTGATCCTCACCCTCCAGCGGAACACCTGAAACCGTTCAACGTGCGGCGCGAGAGGCCTCGTACTGCCGGACGAACTCATCGAGCGGCATCGAACTGATCGACCCGGCGATGACATCCGTGGCCAGATCGTCGACGCGCTTGAAGCGGAGACACGATCGCCCCATGTCCAGTCTCTTCCCCGTCTCGAGGTACTTCGTCTTGAACGCCTCTTCGCCACCCCGAACGAAAGCCACGTTCGTCAGGTAGAGAGCCAGGTGGTGCTTCTGCGCCGCAAGGGCGACGAACATGAGAGGCTTGCCGTTGTAGGTGTCGGGATAGGTCTCGAGGGGCACCTCATACGTGATCATCCCCCACCGCATGGTCTCAACGTAACCATCCGGAAGGTTCTTGAGGACGAGATCCCGAACGGCTTCGACGTCTCCTCGCCGATCGTCGGAGACCTCTGCGAGATACTGTTCGACAGTGTTTGCGTCGCTACTCACCATGACAGGACCTTACCGAAGGCACGGGTTCTTCGGTGCCGTTAGTGCGGCGATTCGAAGACCTTCCCCGACCACATCGCTCGGGTCGTTCTCACTGCAACGGTGAACCATGCGGCGAAGAGGGCGACGATGACGGCAACGTAGAACCAGTGGATACTCTCGAACCCGCTCACCTTCCATGCGACCCCGGTGGCGACGCCGAGTGAACCGAGCGGGAAGGTGTACGCCCACCACGAAAGGGCGTAGGGCAGGTCCAGGTGGCGGAGATACGCGATGACGATGATGACCGCCATCACAAACGACCATGCTGCGAATCCCCAGGCCGCGAGAATCCCGAGGACGGAGACGGCTTCGATGGCACGTGCGTCGACGTCGATCGGCGTCCCCGCCTCGAAGAGATGCATCATCTTGAACAACGCCACAGCGATGATCGCCATCGGAGCGATCGCGATGAACGACGTTGCTGCGAACTTGCTGACCGGAAGCGATTCCAGAACGTAGCGGTGATAGACCAACGAACCGACGAAGAGGAACAGGAAGAACCCGATTCCCAAGCTCGTGATCGAGAGGCCGAAGGTCAGCTCGAATCGCCCGGGGTACAGCATGGCGAGTTCGAATCCCGCTACGGGGATGAGGAGCTTCGCTACCGGCGGGATGAACCATCCGAAGTTGGCATGCGACAACTCGACGGCGTCGCTGCGGTAGATCTTCGGCAGGACGATGAACGCCGCCACGTAGATCCCGATCGAACCGACCAGCCACATCCAGAACGCGATCTCCCGCGACGTCTCCATGGAGAAGAACATGTCCGGATACTTCAGAAGGTCCAGGGCGATGATGATGATGGCGATCGGCATCGTTGGAAAGAAACTCGCCGCGATCGGGTGGTGAAGATCGTCGCGAGCGGCGGCGGGAAACTTGAAGAAGCGGAGCGTCCACGGGATCAGGATCGCGATGAACATCAGCACCGAGATGACGCTGAACGCTGCCGCGACCGCCCGCACCCACGAGCCGGCGAGGAAGGAGATGGCGAGTGGGACGACGGCCGTCCCCATCACGGCCGCGAACCACGCCGGGTTGAAGTGCTCGATGGTCTCGTTGAGGCTCGGTCGGCCCTGACTCGGTCCGCTCATTGATCGTCCTTGTTCGTCATGGAAACCCCGATTCTGAGGATACGGCGGTCTGGCACAGGCCGATCCCCGTGGGCAACCGAAAGGGCCGACGTCGGGAGGACAACGCCGACCCTTCAGTTGGATCTGCTCAGACGGTGACCGGCTCTGGTTCCGGCTCGTCCTCGATCTCCTCGTATCCGGTGATCATCGCCGTCACGTTGCTCGTTACGGTCTCCCCGGTCGACGTCATGTAGACGTGGACGATCAGGAAGATCACGAGGATGAACGCTCCGAGCGCGTGGATGATCGCGACCACGGCCAGGCCGCCCGGCCAGATCGACGACCAGGAGTTGTAGAACACGTACAACAGGCCTGTCGTGACCATGACGGGGACGATCAAGATCTTGAAGCCAAGATACGTCGTCTTCTGAAGCGGGTTCAGCTTGCTCAGCTCGGTCTTCCGGTACGGGTGATCCTCGCCCTTGAAGATGCCAAACGCGTAGTACCGACCCTGGGTGACGATCGACCGGTCACCAGTGGGCTTGTACTGACGCCACGCCCCCGTCGTGACATGCCAGAAGATGGCAAACACGATCAGGATGATGAACGCCCACGCGATGATGTTGTGGATCCGTACGGCTCTCTCGAATCCGAATAGCGTGTAGGACCCGTGGATCTCGAAGCCTGTGATCATCAAGGTGATGATGAACAGGGCCTGGAGCCAGTGCCAGAGCCGTTCGAACCCGGCGTAGATCTTGACCCGGTGTGTCGACATCAGGAACTCCTCCGCTTCGAGCCGACCGCTCTTATGACACCGTGGACGATGACCGCGACCAGCGTGAGGCCTACGAGGCCCCAGAGCAGCCAATCGAAGGTTCCACCGTCGCGCCCCGGGAGATAGAACCCGCCGAGGGCGGCAAGGACGCCGTCCCGGCTATGGCACGACCCACATTTCACGGCATCGCCGCTGGGTGCAACCATGTGGGTCGCCGGCTCGTAGAAGACCGTCTCCATCCATCCCACTTCACCACTGAACGGAACGCCGGTGTTGTTGCCGTAGGGATCGCCGGCGACGGCCATTCCGGCCTCGATCGCCAGATTCCAATCGAACGTCTTCCAGTATGCGGCGTCGTCCTTTCCGAAGAGGTGGGGCAAGGCGACCGTGTTGTTGCCTGCGTCGATCGGCTGGATCCCCCGGAACGCCTTCACCGGGTAGATGCGGGCATGCTCGTCGTCGTATGAGCCCGAGTATGCGTTGAGTTCCATCACGCCGTTCTCGTTGAGAACCACGGGGTCCCCTGCGACCGTGACATTGACGATTCCGTTGAACCACACGTAGGAGGGAACGAAGTCTCGGTCCCATTCGAAGTTGCCCTTGATGGTCGTGTAGTCAACGTTCCCGTTCTCGTCCTTGGTCGTGATTTGGTTGCCTTCGGCGTCGAACTCTCCGGCCGTGGACCAGTCCCACCACGTCTTCGTGTAGGTCTCACCCCGTGCAAGGGTCGGGATGTGGCAGGTCTGGCATGCAACCTTGTCGGTGTGCTCGTTGAGCTTTTCGCTCTCCATCGGGTGCGTCCCGTGGCACGACTGACAGGTCGCCTGGTTCCCATCGTCGAGCGGCAGGTCGACTCCGCTGTCGTCGGAGGGATGCATGTAGACGGAGGAGCCGTTGATCTGGTGGTTGTTCCCTTCGTGACAGTCGGAGCACACCATGGCGGCACCATCGGCGGACATGTGCACGTCGAGATCCTTCGAAGCAGTCAAGAGATCCGGGTTGAGATCGCCATGTTTCACTCCGGCACCACCACCACCGCTGAAATGGCAGGCGCCACAGGTCTCATTGCTCGTCTTCCCGACGTCTTGAGCGATCATTGACAGATTCGGTGGTTCCCAGGTCACACCTTTGAAGTCCGTCGGTTCGTACGCGGGATGCCCCGCGGCCGTCGGGAACTTCTTGTACGTACCGGTCGTGTCGTGGCAAGAGACACAATCCACGTTTTCTTCGATCGTGAAGTCGTACGTGTCGTCGGTCCATCCGTACCCCGTGTGGCAACTCGTGCACCGTGGCTCGTTCGACTGGATGCCGATACAGAAATTG
>JAUVNV010000023.1 GCA_030599515.1 Acidimicrobiia bacterium | reverse complement strand
TCTCAGTGCCCGGCCGCGGTCGATCGTCCCTCCGTCGACGATGCCACCTGCGGCGTCGGTCGGTCCATCGATGCCGTCGGTGCCCCCGGCGAGGAACGTGATAGGCCGTCCGTCGATCTCGATCGCCGCAGCGAGCGCCGCCTCTTGATTGCGGCCTCCTCGTCCCGAACCGGTGACCGTGACCGTCGTCTCCCCCGCGAACACGAGCACTTCATCAGCCTCCGATGGGGCGGCGACGGCGGCCACTGCCGCCTCCCGCGCCTCACCCGTGTGGCATGTCGTGACGATCCTGGCCGGTACGCCACGCGAGCGGACGAACCCAGCCGCTGCTTCAGCGGCAACCGTGCCGCTCCCGATGATCTCGATGTCATGCCATGGGTGGCGCTCGCTCGGGGTCTCAGAAATCTGTCCCAAACGCCCCCTCTCGAGGTGACCGACCACCCGGGTCGGGAGACGGTCGATCAGGTCGTAGCGATCAGCAACGGCCAGGGCATCCCCGTACGTCGTCGGATCCGGAATCGTCGGACCCGAAGCGATAGCGTCAAGAGGATCCCCAACGATGTCGGAGAGCACAAGCGTGACGCAACGCGCACGGCCGGCCGCAGCCGCAAGGCGCCCGCCCTTGATGGCGGAGAGGTGCTTCCGCATCGTGTTCGTCTCGACGATGTCGGCGCCACAATCGAGAAGAACTCGATTCGTTTCGCGTACGTCCTCGAGCGACAACCCCTCAGCGGGAGCGGCGAGAAGCGCAGACGCACCCCCGGAGATGAGGCACACGACCACGTCATCCGGCCCGGCCGTCATCGCCAGATCGAGTGCTCGCTGCGCACCCGCAACGCTTCCCTCGTTCGGGATGGGATGCCCGGCGGCGATGACCGGAAACGGTGCGTCGGCGTACTCAGGGGCCACGACGACGCCCTCGACCGCTTCCACGACCCTCACGAATCCGCGGACCATCGCGACAGAAGCCTTGCCGGCGGCGATCACCACAATCCGACGGCTGTCACTGAAATCGAACTGCTCCGCTGCGCGAACCGTGGCGACCTCCGGGTCGACCCCGGCGACGCCGGCTCGGAACGCGTTGAAGAGCAGCGAGCGATCGTCCATGCTCTTGAGTATCAAGTAGCAAGAAGCAAGAAGCAAGCTGCAAAATCCAAGAAGCAACTTGCGACCGGAAATCGACTACCGACTGCCGATATCGAATCCTACGATCGCTCCACCATCGTCGGGTATCTCAACGAAGACCTCGCCGCCGTGGGTCTTGACAATCTGTTTCACGATCGAGAGTCCGAGACCGGATCCCGGCATCGATCGTGCCGAAGGCGACCGATAGAATCGGTCGAACACGTGGTCACGATCTATCTCGTTGATTCCCGGGCCGTGATCCCGGACGGAGACGCGTCCGTCGGACACGGTGACCTCGATCTGCTCGCCTTCGGCGCCCCACTTCAGGGCGTTGTCGAGCAAGTTGTCGACCGCTCGCGCCAGAGCAACCGATCGACCGCGCACGGAACTCCGCTCCGAGGCAAGGTCGATGTTGAGAGTCGTGCGCCGGGTAGCTCGCTCGACGGACCGCTCGACGATGTCGTCGAGGAACAGCTCCTCAACCGGTTCTTCGGTGTACCGGTCGGATGCAACATCCACTACCTCGCCGACGAGAACCGACAGATCCTTCACCTCCGCCTCGGCGGCCGTGATCAGCTCCGATCGCTGGTCATCGCTCAGGTTCCTCGTCCGTCCGAGCAGTTCGATGTTGGTGCGCAACGCCGTGAGCGGAGTGCGCAGTTCGTGCCCTGCATCACGGACCAGTCGTTGCTGCTGAGTGCGGCTCTCCTCGAGAGCGGACAACATGGCATTGAAGTTGCGGGCAAGGCGACCAACTTCGTCGTTCGGCCCCACGTCGATTCTTGCTGCAAGATCCTGCGTCTCTGCCACGTGCTCCGCGGCTTCGGCCAGGTCGTCGATCGGCTTCAGTGCGCTGCGAGCCACGAGGAGTCCGGCGACGGCGGCAAGGAGAACACCGATCGTTCCGAATGTGAAGAGAGCAACCGCCAGACCGGCGAGCGTTCCATCGACCTCCGTCAAGGGCCGTGCGATCTGCACGAGACCGAGCGGCTCGGAGGTGAAGGAGATCATCCGAACGTGGACGCCATCGACGCGCTCGTCGGAGAGGACCACCTGTTCCGGAGCACTGCTCTCAGCCGCGGGGAGCGACACTTGCCCTTGCGGGACAAGGACATCTCCCGTCGGCAACGTCACCTGGTAGTAGACGGTGTCGAACGCCGGGCCCCGCCCACCAATCAACCCGAGAGGCACGTGGATCGGTCCGTCCGATCCGACGATCCCTCGTGGGTCGTCGGCCAGGCCCTGGATCACGAGTGCCCGATCGACGAGGCTCTCGTCGATCTCCGAGCGTAGTTCGCGCCGTGCCGACAGAAACGCCGCTCCCGAAATGAGGACCACACCCAGGGCCACAGCGATGGCGGCAACGAGAGCGATCCTGGTTCTGAGCTTCACGAGCGACTCGGGGAATTCGTCACGACTCGTCGCGCAGCGTGTAGCCGACGCCGCGAACGGTGTGAATCAACCGGGATCGGCCGGCGTCTTCCGTCTTCCGCCTGAGGTACCCGACGTACACGTCGAGTGAGTTGGACGACGTCTCGAAATCGAATCCCCACACATCGCGATAGATCTGATCACGAGTTGCGACGCGTCCGCCCGTCCGGAGAAGCACTTCGAGCAGATCGAATTCGGTTTTTGTGAGAGGGAGGGATTCTCCCGATCGCATCACAGTCCGAGTGCCGAGGTTCATCTCGAGGTCGGCGAACGAAAGGATCTCCGAGACGTCTCCAGCTGACCGTCGGAGGAGAGCTCGAATCCGCGCAAGCAGCTCCTCGAGGGCGAAAGGCTTTGCCAGGTAGTCATCGGCTCCTGCGTCGAGTCCATCCACGCGGTCGGAGATCTCGGTGAGGGCGGTGAGCATCAGGACCGGAGTGTCATCGCCTTTCGCTCTAAGCCTCCGGCACATCTCGAGACCGTCGACGAACGGCATCATGACATCGAGCACGATCACGTCGGGTGGGCTCTCAGTGATCGCTTCGAGACCACGACCACCGTCGGTCGCACTCGCGACGTCATATCCCTCGAACGAAAGAGCGCGGGTCAGCGCCGCTCGAACATCGGGGTCGTCTTCAACAATGAGTACCTTGGCGGTCTCCATGGCACCTCCTGGATAGGAAGATAAGCGGAAGGCGTGAGAGGAACCTGAACCGAGCCTAAGAGGATCGTGAGACATGAGACGTGAGACGGCAGACGGCAGTCGGCAGACGCCCAAAAGTGCGTGCCCCGACCTGGGAACCGGCGGCCGGGGACCGGCGACTCTCACAAGGTTCTTAGCTGCCATTCAGTCGTGACACAGATTCGCCTGATTGAATACTCGTCGAACCTCGAGATATTCCACATCGATTGGAGATTGCAATGAAACGCACCATCATCATTTCGCTGCTACTGGCCTTCGGCTTGTTCGCCGCCGCATGCAGCAGCGACGATTCGGCTTCGGGCGTCGCGTCGCTCGACGAAGAGTCACAGAGCTCATCGCAGGAGGACGCCGTCGATGACTCCGCTTCGCAGGAAGAAGCCGTGATGGCATTCACCGTCTGTCTTCGCGACGAAGGACTGGAAGTCGAAGACCCGACCGTTGATGATCAAGGGAACCTTCGCCCGCCGCGCCTCCGCGACCTCGAAAGTGTGGACCGCGAAGTCGCCGGCGCCGCTTTCGAGGCCTGTAACTCCTACCTCGAGGACGTGACGTTCGGTCTCGAAGATGAGGATCGAACCGAACGCGAAGACGAGCTCCTCGCCTTCGCTGCGTGTGCTCGTGAGAACGGCTACGACATGCCCGACCCCGATTTCTCGACACCTCGAACGCCGGGCCAGGGCGGCGGTGGGCCATTCGGCGGGATCGACAGAGACGACCCGGCATTCCAGGCCGCCCTTGCATCCTGCAGCGACCTGTTCGGTGCGGGAAGCCCGATTCCGGGCACCGGCGGAGGCCAGGGATGATGACCGAGACTGAGGGCATCTCGACCCCTGAAGACGTCGATCTGGAGTCGACGGAAGAACCTCTCGCTCACGAACCCGCGGTGCGAACCACGAAGCCGTGGTGGCGTCGCGGTTCGATCTGGATCGTCGGCGTGGCGGTCATCGCAGCCGGCGTTGCAGGCATCTGGCTGCTCTCCGACAGCGAGTCCTCGACCACGACCGACACCGTGGCGACGTTGAAGTTCGCCGAGGTCCAGCGAACGACACTCGAAGACGTCACCACCCTCGATGGAACCCTCGGCTTCGTCGCCGGCGACCCACTCATCTACGCGGGATCACCGAACGGAATCGTCACGATTGCAGCCGGTGCCCCGGGAACCATCACATCGCTCTCGGACGAAGGGGCGACTGTGGAAGAAGGGGAGATTCTCTATGCGAGGGACGAACAGCCGGTGATCGTGTTCTACGGCGACATCCCCGCCTATCGGACGCTCAATTCACGCACGGCCGACGGTGCCGACGTCCTTCAGCTCGAAGAAGCTCTCACCCGCCTCGGCTACGACGAGGACGGAGAATTCGATCTGGACGGCGACTTCACATACTCGACCCAGGAGGCCATCAAGGCGCTTCAGGAGGACCTCGGCATCGACGAAACGGGCGCCCTCCAATTCGGATCATACGTCTTCGTCAAAGGTCCCGTCTTCGTAGGTGAGACGCTGGTTGAGATCGGGTCCTCGGTCAATCCCGGAACCCCCGTCATCGCCACCTCCACGGTGCCGGGCGGCACGGTCACCGCCGTCGCAAGTGAGGGAGACATCCTCGACCACGGAGACACGTTGTTCGTTGTCGAGGGTGACCCCGTGACCTTGTTCGTCACCGACGTCCCCTTCTATCGAACGCTCGATGTCGACTCGATAGGTGACGACGTTCGTGTCCTCGAGGAGGCTCTCACGAGTTTCGGATTCGACGCCGGCGGGGCCCTGGTCGTCGATGATGTCTTCGACGAGGCGACCACAGACGCGCTCGCCGCGTGGCAGGCGTCTATCGGTGCACCGGTTGACGGCGTCCTCAACATCGGCGAGATCATGGTGACAGAGGATCCGATCCGGATCGCGGCCTCGCACATCAGTATCGGGAGCAACGTCGCACAGGGAACTCCCATCTACACGCCGTCGACGTCGACGTCGGTGGTTTCGGTGCGGCTGCCGGCCGAGGATCAGGAACTCATCGTTGCCGGTGACTCGGTCACGGTCGTGATGCCGAACGGCGATGACGAGCCGGCCTCCGTCACAACGGTCGGCAACATCGCGATCCGCAGCCAGGAGTTCGGCACCTACTTCGAGGTTGAAATCACCCTCGACCGCCAGGGTGCGGCCACGGGTCTCGACGAAGCTCCGGTCGACGTCGACGTGATCGACGATCGGGTTGAGAACATCCTCGTCGTGCCCGTCACGGCACTGTTGGCACTCGCCGAGGGCGGCTACGCGGTCCAGGTCGACAGCGGTGACGGCCAGACGCGACTCATCGCCGTCGAGGCCGGAATGTACGCGGACGGATCGGTCGAGGTGACGTCGAGTGAGCTCGAGGCCGGTATGAAAGTCATCGTCCCATGAACCATGCCGTCGCAGGAACCGCTCCGACAGCACCGGAGACGGATGATCAGCGCACCGTTCTCGCTCTCACGAACGTAACGAAAACATACCCGGGCACCCCACCGGTGCATGCCATTCGAGGAGTCGATCTCGACATCCGGTCCGGCGAGTTGGTGGCCATCGTGGGACCCTCAGGATCGGGGAAGTCGACGCTGCTCCACGTGATCGGCACACTCGATCGGGCGACGTCCGGCACGGTTTCGGTTGCCGGCTACGACGTCGACAATCTCAACGACAAACAGCTCTCCTCGCTGCGTTCACGGCATATCGGGTTCGTGTTCCAACAGTTCTTCCTCCTCGCTGGAGAAACGGCGTTGGACAACGTGGCCGATGGACTGCTCTACACCGGCATGGCTCTGGGCGACCGAAGGTTGCTCGCCGAACAGGCACTCTCACAGGTCGGCCTCTCCCATCGGATGAGTCACGAGGCGACCAAGCTCTCCGGCGGTGAACGGCAGCGGGTTGCGATCGCTCGAGCGTTGATCGGCTCGCCCGATATCATCCTTGCAGACGAACCGACCGGCAATCTGGACAGTCAGTCCGGTAAGGACGTCGTTCGTCTCATCGAGGATCTCAATGCCAATGGCACAACGATCGTCGTGATCACCCACGACCATGAAATCGCCTCGCGATTCCCCCGTCGGGTCTCTCTCCTCGACGGCGGGGTCGTTGAGGACACGCGGATGATCGGATCGGGAGGTTTCCGATGAACGTCTCCCTCGAGCCATCCCGCCTCGCTCCAGCCGACATGATGAGGGCATCCCTCATCGGTCTGCGCACTCGCCGCCTGCGTTCGATCCTCTCGGGCTTGGGGATCGTCATCGGTATCGCTGCGATGGTCGGCGTCCTCGGCCTCTCCGAGTCTTCCAAGTCGGATCTCCTGGCTCAACTCGATCAGTTGGGCACGAACATGCTGCGAATCGAGGCCGGTACGGGAATCGGTATCGGCACCGGCGAACTCCCCGAAGACTCGATCGTGATGGTCGACCGCGTCGGCCCGGTCGAACAGGTCGCATCGATCAGTGAGACCGGAGCGAGCGTGTACCGAACCGACCTTGTGCCGACCGGCCAGACGGGCGGGATAACGGTTAAGGCTGTTGACTCGAACCTCCTCGCGACGCTGCAAGGCCAGATGGCATCCGGAGTCTTCCTCGACGAAGCTGCGAGCGATCTTCCGGTCGTGGTGCTCGGTTCGGTCGCGGCCGAACGCCTCGGAGTGACCGACGGCGCCGGCGGAACCGTCGTGTGGCTTGGAGACGAGTGGTTCTCCGTCGTGGGTGTCATGGACACGCTCGACCTTTCCCCCGACCTCGATCGAGCCGCCCTCGTGAGCTACTCGACGGCAGAGGAGTTCCTCGATCACGGAGGCGTGCCGAGCACGATCTACGTCCGGAGCGATCCGGACGACATCGATGCCGTGCGCTCGGTGCTACCGGCAACGGTCAACCCGGAGAGTCCCGACGAAGTCGAGGTCACCCGGCCGTCCGACGCCCTTGAAGCGAAGGAGGCCGCGGACCAGGCGTTCACGAACCTCCTCCTCGGCCTCGGCGCCGTCGCTCTCCTCGTCGGCGGTGTCGGGATCGCGAACGTGATGGTGATCTCGGTGCTCGAACGTCGTGGTGAGATCGGCCTCCGACGTGCACTCGGTGCGACGAAGGGACACATCTCGATCCAGTTCCTCGGAGAATCCCTCATCCTCGCGACGCTCGGTGGACTCGGTGGCGTCGCCCTCGGCAGTGCGGTCACTGCCGCCTACGCGTGGTCACAGGGCTGGGGCATTCTGATCCCGACCGTCGCGGTCGTCGGCGGGATGGCCGCAGCGCTGATCATCGGCGTGATCGCGGGCCTCTATCCGGCGATGCGCGCCGCCCGAGTCAGCCCCACCGAGGCGCTCCGAACGCTGTAGGAATCTCCTGAGCAGTCGCTGTGAGTGGATCTCCGGTGGATCATCGTTCTCTGCCACAGGACGAGATGCGCAGGTGTGTCAAACCGATACGTCAAGCTGCTCGGCCGAAGGCAGGGGCGATGAGACCCGGAGAGGCGCCACTTCGGATTGCCCGGGACACTCCTATCGTCCCGCACTGTGACCTGGAGTATCGAGGGCCGGACCGTCGTGATCACCGGAGGCAACTCCGGGATCGGTCTCGCGACTGCCACCGAGCTCGCCCGGCGGGGCGCCGACGTGGTACTGACGGTCAGAGACCCGGAGCAGGGCAGGATCGCGACCGACCAGATCAGGGCCGTGACCGGCAGCGTTGTGACACCGATGTTCCTCGACTTGGCGTCGTTCTCGTCGATCCGGTCGCTCGCGCTGGCCCTCGCGTCCGAGCGAGGCCGCATCGGTGTGCTGATCAACAACGCCGGCAGCTACGTGACTCCCCGGCGAATCACACCCGAAGGACATGAGTGGACCATGGGGGTCAACCACCTCGGACCGTTCCTGCTCACCTGCCTGTTGGCCACCGACGAGCGGACCCATCCAGATCGCGTCATCAACGTCGCGTCCGAAATGCACCGTAGCGCCAGTCGCGACGTCGAGTTCACGCAGATGGAACCGGCGGGCCGCTACCGGGGCACCGAGGCGTATGCCCGGTCGAAGCTGGCGAACATTCTCTTCACCAGGGAACTGGCGCGGCGCCTCGATGGATCGGGCAGCGTCGCGTTTGCGACGCACCCGGGAATGGTGGCCACCCGGATGGCGCAGGACGGTGATAGCCGCCTCGGGTCGCTGCTCTGGAAAGCGGGATCCCGCTGGATGCGCACTCCCGAGGAGGGCGCGGCCACCTCGGTGTATCTCGCGTCTGAACCCGACATCGAACATCACACCGGCGGGTACTTCATGGACGAGCAACTGACCTCCCCGAGCACCGCAGCCCGGAGCGACCGGGCAGCCGTGCGACTCTGGAACGCGAGCGTCGCTGCCACGGACTGTGATCTCGAGTTCTCTCGCTCCTGAGTCGGTAGCGGTACCGTACCGGTCCAATGACCGAGCAGACCGATCCCGGCCCCGGCGACTCGCCGCTTCCGACCGTTCACAAACAGCCCATGTGGAAGCGGCTGCTCCGGGCGGGCGTCACCGTCGCCGTACTCATCCTCGTGTTCGGGTTTGTTCTCCCGAAACTCGCCGACTACCGGACCGTCGCCGACCACATCGGAGACATCGAGCCGCTGCAATGGCTGCTCCTTGCGATCTTCGCCGGGTGGTTCCTCGTCGCCTACGTGTTCGTGTTCCTCTCAACGCTGCCCGGTCTCCGGTTTCGCGAGGGGTTCGTTGTGCAGACGACCGCGACCGCCATCAACAACTCGCTCCCTGCGGGCGGCGCCATCGCCTTGCCGGTTACCTACACGCAGTTCCTCTCGTGGGGTTTCACTCCAGAGGCGGTCACGGCCGCATTGCTCACTGCAGGGGTGTGGGACCAACTTGCGCGGCTTGCCCTCCCCGTCCTCGGCGTCGCGGCGATTGCCATAACGGGCAACGCACTCTGGTGGATGTGGCTCGTTTCCCTGGGGGGCATCGTTGTCGTCGTTGGCGCGATCTGGCTCGTCGCCCTCGTTCTGCGCTCGGAAACGGCCACGGTCGCACTCGGGGTGTGGCTCGATGGGATCGTCAACTGGGCGCTCAGGAAGATCAAACGCGACCCGATCGACGTGGTCGCCGCGACGCTGAAATTCCGGGACAACGTCCGCCACGTGGCTCAGTATCGATGGAAGTGGGTAACCGCAGCCACGATCGCGAATCACGCTTCGATGGCGGCTCTGTTCGCCGTGTCGCTACGGGCCGTCGGTGTGACCAGCGACGATGTCTCGTTGCCCTGGCTCATTCTCGGATTCGCACTCGGTCGGCTTCTCGTGATGATCCCCGTGAGTCCGGGGGGCCTCGGCCTGGTTGACTTGGGTTTCATCGGACTGATCTCGCTCGGATGGGGCGCCGGTGCCGATCATGATCTCATCTCGGCAGGAGTGCTGCTCTATCGGGCACTGTCGTTCCTGCCGCCGATCCTGTTCGGACTCGGATCCTGGGTCTTCTGGAGAGCGAACCGCAGTTGGCGCCACGACTGGAAGACCGAACGCCGCGGCGAGGTCATCTCAGCCTGAACCCAAGCCGCGTTCGTGGCGTCTGCCATTCCGCGGGCTGTCGGCGCCATATACGAGGTGGAGAACCCTGGGTTCGTGGCGTCTGCCATTCCGCGGGCTGTCGGCGCCATATACGAGGTGGAGAACCCTGGGTTCGTGGCGTCGGGGCTAGAAGATGGCGGCGACGAGGATCGAGACCGTCTGCTGGAGCAGAATCCAGAACAGCCACCCTCCGATCGCCGTGCCGATGGCCCGACCCGTTGAGAAGTCGAGGCCCTCACGGATCGCGACCACAGATGCGACGAGGACCCAAACAGCGGCAACCGGTCCGAGGAACGGGATCACCCCGATGACCCGCGGTGCCTGAGCGAAGCCGAGGACGCGCAGCATCTCTCCCACGTCGGTCGTTCCCTCGAAGACCTTCGTGCCGATCAACGACGTGACCACGGCCCAGACAATCCAGCCGGCGATCGCCAGGAGGACACCCATGCCGACCATGACGAAGATGCCACCCTCGCTCGGGACCGGGAAGTCGCCGATACCGATCCACCCCCGGATTCCGTTCCACAGCTCCTCACCAGCGGTGTTCTCGTAGCCGACCCATGAGCCGACGGCAGCCAGAGCGTTGGCCAGGACGACGACGACGAGGGCTTGTCGGGTCAGGCCGGTCGTCCTCTCGGCGCGGTTGTAGAACTCGAGATCGAGTGCAGCCGCGCGAATCATGTTGCGGATCAAGGGTTCCCTTCCGGACGACGCACGAACGATAGGGGCGTTAACGGTTCTCGATCCAGCGGCCCAGCGCAACACCAATCTCGTCGGGCGAATCCTCCTGGATGAAGTGGGTTCCGGTGACCCTCACCTCGGTCTGGTTCGGCCAACCCCTGCAGTACTCGCGTTGCGAACCCACCAGGATCGCCCCCGGGTCCGCGTCGACGAAGAGCTTCGGGACGTCGCTCGTCGAGAGCCACCGGGCGTAGTCCTCGATGATGGCGGCGACGTCCTCCGGATCCCCGTCGATTGGAATCTCCCGTGGCCACGTCAGCGTCGGCCTGCGATCCTCCCCGGGGTTCCGGAATGGACGACGGTATTCGTCCATCTCCTCATCGCTCAGTTCTCGGATGATCGATGACGGCAAGATCCGTTCCACGAACACGTTCTTCTCGAGCACGATCACCTCACCGGAGGTGGACCTCATCGCCTGGAAGATGGGTCGGGATCGTTCCGGCCAGTCATCCCAACTGACGGGGCGCACGATCGCCTCCATGTAGGCGATGCCGGCGACCGCGCCACGGTGGCGGTTCGCCCAGTCGAACCCCAGAGCCGATCCCCAGTCGTGAACGACCAACGTCACGTTTTCCTCAATGCCGATCGAATCGAGAAAGGCATCCAGGTAGCGCCGATGATCGACGAAGCGGTACTCGAGGCCGGGGACCTTGTCCGAGTCGCCCATGCCGATCAGATCCGGAGCGATGCACCGTCCCATGCCGGCGACATGAGGGATCACATTCCTCCACAAGTACGACGACGTTGGATTGCCGTGAAGAAAGAGAATCGGGTCACCCTCCCCAGCCTCCACGTAGGCGATCTCCGAACCGAGGGCTTCTATGCGGCGCTTCTCCACAACAACCACCTCCCACACGGAGGTTAGGAGCGTGATGAGGCCGCCGGTAGCATCGAAAACCATGGCCGGCCCTGAGATCATCCGCCGCTCACTGCTTGCCGGAACCCTGGGCATCTCGGGGCCGACAGTCGTGATCGACACGTTCCGAGCCTTCTCGACGACGGCCTATCTCCTGGGAAGGGGCGCGGCTCACATCGTGCTCACCGACACCCTCGACGAGGCTCGCGCTCGGGCTCGGTCGATCCCCCATTCAATCCTCTGTGGCGAGGACGACGGCCAACGCCCCGAAGATTTCAACCTCGGCAACTCGCCGATCGAAGTTGAACGCTCCCCCGATCTCGACGGTTGCGTTGTCGTCATGCGAACTTCGGCCGGATCACGCGGCGTCGTCAAGGCCCTCCGATCCGGTGCCGACCCCGTCTATGCCGCCAGTCTGGTCGTGGCCGGAGCCACCGTCGCCGCCGTTCTCTGCGAGCCGCGAGTCACAATTGTCGCGTCCGGCCTCAGCGGCATCACGCCCGCAGATGAGGACGAGGAGACGGCAGATCTCATCGCGCGCCGGCTCCACAGACGATCCGACGACTCCGAGCGCCTCAACAGAATCCGGACGGGCGCAGGCGCACAGCGTCTCCGCACGACTCCATGGATCGACCCGGGCGATCTGGACCGGTGCCTGGCAGTTGACCGATTCGACTTCGCGATGCGAGCAAGGCTCGAGAACGGTCTGGCAGTTCTGCGGCGCGAAGACATGTGAGCCACCAGCCACCAGCAAGAGAGAACCGTCGGAGCTACGAGCAGAACCCTGTACCGGATACCGGATACCGACAACCGACAACCGACAACCGACAACCGACAACGATCACCTCAAGAATCTGCCGGCCGTGTCCGATACAGATTGATGCGCTGGAAGAAGCGACGTGACGAAGGTGCGACCCGCTCGGACCTTGCTCGCCATCAAGAAGTGACCGCCGATCGGCTCAAGGGAGTCCTGGAGCGCGACGTCGACTTCGGGGACCAGGATCCCGAAGAAGTCGAGGCGCGCCTGCGGAACATGGTCTACGGGACTAATCGGAGGTAGCCAGGCTGCCGACGCCGGTTGCGTCAGGTACCGGCAGCCTCGTTCGGCCTGAAGAACGTCGCTAGCTGAACCGCTGCTGCCACGATGCCACCGATGACGAGCGCCGCTCCGACCCACCCGTTCAGCAGATCCTCTATTCCGATCGTCGCGTCGATTGAGAACTCCCCGGGACCGCCGATCGCGATGGCAGCGCCAACGGTGCCGAGCACCAGAACGTACTCCCATCCCTCGTCCGGTCGCGCGGTCACCCAGAAACCAGCAGCGCGATGCACCGTCCAGAACGCGACCGCCATCACCGCCACGAGGCCCGCGGCCGCAAGCGAAGTTCCAAGGCCGATGATCAGGAGCACACCTACTCCGATCTCGGTTGCCGTCGATGCGAACCATTGCAACTCAGGCTGACGGAACCCGATGCTCCCGAACCAGTTTGCGGTCTTGACCCGGCCGCGCGCGTGCTTGACACCGTGGGCCAGGATGACCCCTCCGGCAACCAGGCGCAGCAGCGCCATCGCCCAATCGGTCGATTCGATCATTGCTTTCTCCTTCTGTTTTCAGATGCCATGCGCCACACGCCTATCCCATCGTGGTCGTGTGGGTCGGTTCCACAACGATGACGACGCGTTCGTCCCCGGGTTGGTGCCACGGGTACCGGTCGAGTCCCAGATACTTGTGGGCCATCGAGTTGATGAAGGTGAGGTCGGGGTCATCCTCCACGTCCACCACGTCGCCCCGGATCTCGAGGTAGCGATACGGGTCATCGGGGTCGAGAATGGAAAGTGAGACCCGCCGGTCGGCGCGCATGTTCCGATACTTCTGACGCGTTCTCGTCTGAGAGAAACGAATCAGCGACCCATCCCATCCGAACCAGACGGGATTGTTCTGAGGTTCGCCACTCGGACCGATCGTTGCGACCGAGGCGAACGCCTTCTTCTCGAGGATGTCCGCGTGTGAGCCCGGGATGAGCATCTTGTTCCTTTCGTTCCATGACTTGAACAGTGACTAGCGCGTTTCTTGTTCCCACGTTGACCCTGTACGAATCGCCGAGTCGGAAGTACGATCGCCGTGGGCAATGAAGACGGGGAAAGGAAGATCCATGGAACTCGCCTCGACCGACATCGAAAACAAGACCTTCGACGTCGTCCGGAAGGGATATGACCGAGAACAGGTCGCACTGTTCCTCGAGAAGGTCGGTGACGCGATGTCGCGCACGGACGAGCGCCGCAAGATCGCCGAGGTTCGGGCAGAACAGCTCGAGCGCGAGTTCCACGATCTCAAGACCCGCGCCGACTCCACGATCAAGGAAACCGTCGCCGCCCGGGTCCGTCTTCTGGACACGAAAGCCGGAGACGCTCCAGCTGCCGGCATCAAGCCATCGAGCACGGTCCTCGTCAACCAGGCCAGGATCGAGGCGCAGCAGATCATCGAACAGGCGAACGTGCGAGCAACTGCAATGCAGGCAGAAGCCGAGGCTGTAATCGAAGGAGCCCTCGCGTCGTCCGCAAAGATCAATCAGGAGCGGAGTGACCTGCTCGGGTCGACCGAGGCAGAACGGACCGGTCTGATCGCTGCGGCCACCGAGCAGGCGGCGGCAATCAGAGATGAGGCGACGCAGGTCGTCGAGATCGCCAGAGCAGACGCCGCCGGGTATGCCGCAGAAGTCCGGCACAAGGCCGAGGCCGATGCAGATCGGATGACGATCGAGGCCCGGACGAGAGCTCGCGAGATCACGGCGAACGCCGAACTCCAGCGCGACGACCTAGTCGCGTCCATCGAGAACTCCCGCACCCGTCTTGGAGAGATCGATCAGCGCGTGACAACGTCTGCGCCCGCCGACGCTCTGGAACCGAGCGACCATGGGTTCGACCCCTCCGACGAGCTCAATCAGGTCACGGTCGATCTCCGAAGGGATTCGGATCTGGAGGAACCGGTCCCGGCGACGAGGAGTTCGAGGACCTCTCGCTACAAGTCCCGGTCTGCGAACCTTCCGCACCTCGGAGACGATGCCGCGTCGGTGATCGGATCACTCGGATCCCTCCGTCGAAAGACTGAGAGAGACGCCGACGGCTGACGGGCCACAGACCACAGACAACAGGGAGCTTCTGCCGAGTACCGACCACGGACAACCGACAACCGACTACGGTCTGCCTACCAACGTCATCATCTGACGCATTGCTACTACGACGGCGGCGCTGTCGGAGACGCCATCTCTCCTCAGGAGACCGACGAGCCCGGCCAGCCGCTCCCTTTCGATCGCTTTGGCCTCAGCGAACGTACCGAACGCAGCGCCGATATCACCGTCGTGGCCGCCGGCGAGAACCCTTTCGACGATGGCACGTCGCAGATTCATCAGCTCCTGCCGAAGACTGAGCGTCGCCCACCGCTGCCAGCGGGTCGTGGCCGGCAGGCTTTCGATCTGCCGCTCGAGCCAGTCGATATGGAAGACCTGGCCGGCCCGGTAGAACGCACTGCCGACATCGGATAGCGGTAGTCCCGTGTCGGTGGCGACGTCGATGATGTCGGGGGCGTGAACGAGTTCCGTCTGGAAGACGTGCCCCATTGCGATCGCTTCCGGTACACCGAGTTCGACGAAACGCTTCACCTGCCGTTCGAGGCGGTTCTGCCATTGCTTCGGACCCATCGTTCTGATCCCCCGCGCGATCTCGACGAAGCCGGACCGGTAGGCCTCGATCCGATCCACGATCGGTTCCGTCCCGCGACGTGCGATGAACCATCGAGTGATGGTCTCGACAAGGCCATCGACGCCTGCAAGGAGCCGGCGCAGAACCTCTGCATCCAGAGACCCTGCGAGTGTCTCGACGTCCCGCCATCGGGCGGACGCGCCCACCACGCCGCGTGCAGTTCGATATGCCCGCACGATCTCCGCCGCACCGGCACCGGTCTCGACCTCGAGCCTGGATACGAACGTAGCACCCTGAGAGTTCAGCATCTCGTTCGCGACGATCGTCGACACCAACTGCCGGCGAAGAGGATGCGCCAGGATCAAAGGCTCGAATCGTTCCGCTATCTGTCGAGGGAAGTAGCCGATGAGGAGACTCTCGAAAAATGCAGACTCGGGCAGATCCGAGTCCACGAGCTCATCGGTGAGGTGTCGCTTCGCGTAGGCGAGCAACACGGCGAGTTCCGGTCGAGCCATCCCCCGCCCCGTGCGGGTCCGTTCCAACATCGTCTCGGTGAGGGGAAGCACCTCGATCTCCCGGTCGAGACCAGCCTCCGCTTCGAGCCGAACCATCAGATCCTCGTAGGACTCCATTCGATCGGCGGATGCTGCCACCTCCTGGGAGAGGATCTGAGCTTGATCGAAGTTGTCATCGACGATGGCCACAACGACGTCGTCGGAGACCGCCTCGATCAACTCGTTCCGTGCATCACGGGTGAGTTCGCCGGATCGTTCCGCGATCCTCAGCAAGATCTTGATGTTGACCTCGCGGTCAGAGCAGTGGACCCCTCCGCTGTTGTCGATGAAGTCGGTCAAGATTCGACCACCGGAACGGTCGTACTCGATGCGACCGGCTTGAGTGAAGCCGAGATTGCCGCCTTCTCCGACGACGCGGCACCGAAGATCGCGACCGTTGACCCTCACCGCATCGTTGGACCGATCCTGTGCATCGTCGTTCGTCTCCGTCTTCGCCTTGACGTAGGTGCCGATGCCACCATTCCAGAGCAGATCGACCGGCGCCTTGAGGATGGCCGAGATCAGTTCATGCGGGGTCATCTGAACACTTGTCGTCCCCAGCGCCGAGCGCATTTCCTCCGTCAATTCGATGCGTTTCAGCTTGCGGGGGAACACGCCTCCGCCCGGCGAGATAGCGTCCCGGTCGTAGTCGTCCCACGAAGAGTGGTCCAGTCCGGCGATCCGATCACGCTCCTTGAACGAACGTTCGGGGTCGGGATTCGGATCGACGAAGATGTGCCGGTGGTCGAAGGCGGCGACGAGCCGAATCTTGCGCGAGAGCAGCATTCCGTTGCCGAATACGTCGCCGGACATGTCGCCCACCCCGACGACGGTGAAGGGGTCTGACTGGACGTCGACGTCGAGTTCCATGAAGTGACGGCGTACGGACTCCCACGCCCCGCGGGCCGTGATCCCAAGCGCCTTGTGGTCGTAGCCGGTGGACCCACCGGATGCAAAGGCATCGTCGAGCCAGAAGCCGGCATCGGCGGCGATCTCGTTTGCGATGTCCGAGAAGGTCGCGGTTCCACGGTCGGCGGCCACGACGAAGTACGGGTCGTCACCGTCGAGAGTGCGAACGCCTGCAGGGTGGACGACCCGGCCTTCTTCGTAG
>JAUVNV010000224.1 GCA_030599515.1 Acidimicrobiia bacterium | reverse complement strand
TCTTCCCCGTCGGGATAAGCCAACCGGACGCCAGCGAGGCGCCCACCGCTTGCAGCCGGTTGCCGAACGAATCGGCCAGCCCCGCGGCGTTCCCGAAGACATTCTGGATGTTCCGGACTGAACCGAAGGTTTCGGAGATCCGGCGGGTCGTTTCGCGTACCAGTAATTCGGTGCCGTTCGGCGCAGGGCGAGGCTCGTACGCCGGCGCGGGGAGAATCTCGTCGGATGGCACGAGCGACATGAGCACGGCCATCAGGTCGACACCGGACATGCCGTCGATCATGCAGTGGTGGATCTTCGTAACGATCGCGAAACGCCCGTGGTCGAGCCCCTCGACCACGACCATCTCCCACATCGGCTTCGAGCGATCGAGCTGCTGAGACATGAGCCGGCCGGCGATCTGCTTCAGCTGCTCCTCGGTACCGGGGCGGGGCAGGGCGATGTGACGGATGTGGTAGTCGATGCTGAAATGGTCGTCGTCGACCCACACCGGAAACCGTTCGATGGGAACCCTGGCGAGCCGTTGCCGGTACCTCGGGATCATGTGCAGCTTGGACTCGATGAACGCTCGGAGCCGGTCGATGTCGATCCCGCCGTTCTCGCGAGCGAACGAACCGGCGTCGAAAACCGTGACCGCCCCGACGTGCATGTGTGTCGTTCGCGACTCGAGAGCGAGGAACGAATTGTCGAGCGATGACAAGCGCTCATAGTGAATCGACATGGGACCTCCTGCACGCAATCTAGCGGCTCGGTGCCCGGCACCCTGCGGCGATCACTCGACCGCTCCGCGCGTCGGCGGCCCCAGGTCCCGCAACGATCCGGAAAGATCCGCAGGCAGCGCCGCATGCACCGTCATCGGTCCCGAACCCGACGGATGCTCGAACGTGAGCGACTCGGCGTGGAGCCACGTCCGGCCCGGATCGCCCGCCATCCGCCCACCCGGACCGTAGACGGGATCTCCGACGATCGGATGGTCGATGGCACGCATGTGGACGCGGATCTGGTGAGTGCGGCCGGTCTCCAGCGTGACGGCCATGAGCGACTCGTCGTGATCCTCCCAATCGGCGAGGCGACGGTAGTGGGTCCGTGCGGGGCGTCCTCCTCCGACAACGGTCATCCGGGTCGGGTGTGCATGGTCCCGTCCGACGGGTGCGTCGATCGTGCCGGTTGTGTTGGTGAATCGTCCCGAAACCAGGGTGAGATAGCGCCGCTTGACGGCACGATCCTTGAGTGCTGCCTGCAGGTGGTCGAATGCGATCGGCGTCTTCGCCACGATGAGGAGCCCCGACGTGTCGCGATCGATGCGGTGCACGATCCCCCATCGATGCTCCGGCCCGAGTTCTTCGATCTCCGGGATGCGGGCCAGGAGTCCGTTCGCAAGGGTTCCGCCCGAGCGTCCCGCACCGGGGTGCACGACGACACCGGCCGGCTTGTCGACGACCGCTACGTCGTCGTCCTCGAACGCGATGTCGAACTCGACGTCGACATCTGCCACAACCGGGATCTCGTCGACCAGGAGATCGACGTCGACGACGTCACCGGCCACGACCCGATCCGCCGGATGGAGTCTGCTTCCATCTCGCACCACGCCACCCGTCTCGATCGTCGACCTGGCGATCCTCCGACTGACTCCACAGAGGTTCGCAACGGCCCGGTCGACTCTCTCTCCGTCGAAATCGTCCGGGATCTCGAGTCGCTCGCTCATCGCCGGAGGAAGGCTCCCACGAGGAGCAATCCGACGCCAACGTTGATGGCGATGTCGGCGACGTTGAACGTCGCGAAGAATGGGACATTGATGAAGTCGACCACGGCCCCGTCGAGGAATCCGTCTCCGCGAAGAATCCGATCGAGGAGGTTGCCGATCGCCCCACCGAGCACAAGCCCGAGAGCGACGGCGTCGAACCGATGCCCCGCTTCGCGCAGGGCGAAGAAGATCATCACCACGACGCCGATGACGACGAGTCCGATGACGGCGCCGCCCTTCGCGAACAGCGAGAACGATGCACCCGTGTTGAAGAAGAGGCGCAGATTCAGAACCCCGTCGATGACGACGATCGGCCCATCGTCGAGCGCGCGGAGAGCCCACAGCTTGGTCAGCTGGTCGACGGTCACCACCATGACGGCGACGGATCCGGCGAGAAGCCGGAGCTTCAGCGCCGGGATGCCGCTTCGACCGTCGTCGTCGCGTACGGCAGGGCTTCGAGCCTCGCCACCGGGATCGGATCCCCCGTTACTTCGCATATCCCGTAGAGGCCCTTCTCCATCCGGTCCTGTGCGTGGAGCACCTTCTCGAGCAACTGCTTCGTGTTCTGCTCAACGGAGACATCCATCTCCATCTCGAGCGCAAGCGAACCCCCGTCGGCGTTGTCCGGATCCGGGTTGTGCTCGGATGCGCTCTCTGCCAGGCGACGTGCCTCTCGTTGTCGGTCGATCTCTTGGAGGATCGCCACGAGACGCGCCCGCTCGCCCTCGAGCCTCCGCTCGAGACGCTCCAACGTCGATCGCGCCAACTCCCTGGCCATACGCCTCCCCGATCCGGACGGAGACGATAACAGCCGGTGGAAGTCCATGGCAGCTCATCCGTCGAGCGCCTCGACAACAGCGCCGGAATCGACACCGCGAATGAGAACGGTCTTCGCTGATGAGGTGCGGCCCTTCACGATCTCGGCCGTGCCTCCAACAGTGCGTTCCAGCAGATCAACGACGGCACGGTTGGCCCGGCCCCCTTCTGGCGGAGCGGAGACGCGGATCTTGATCGCATCGCCGTAGCGGCCCTTGACCTCTGAAGCCGATGCTCCCGGCACGACGTGCACGCGTACCGCGACGCCGTCGGGGTGCTTGAAAACGGGCTCCATCCCATCAACGTACCGCCCCGGTGTTCGTAATCCCACAGACAACGGTGACAGTCCGGTTAGCCTCTGCGTCGCGATGACGGGGACGAGCCTCGGGCCACCTCGTCCCGGCGGACCCAAGAGCGCCGGAGGATCCGTGACCGATCAGAAGCCAGTACCCACTTTCTCCCGGGTCGCTCCGGGTGTCGACCTCCCCGAACTCGATCATCGCATCCTGGCGCTCTGGGATCGGATCGACGCGTTCCACGCCTCCGTAGAGATGCGTCCTCCAGAATCCGAGTACACCTTCTACGACGGTCCTCCGTTCGCGACCGGGAGCCCGCACTACGGTCACATCCTTCAAGGCGTCGTCAAAGACATCGTGCCGCGCTACTGGACGATGCGCGGGCATCGCGTCGAGCGCCGGTTCGGCTGGGATACGCACGGCCTCCCCATCGAGATGGAGGTTCAGAAGCGCCTCGGCGTATCCGGGCCACGAGAGATCGAGGAGTTCGGCGTCGCGCGGTTCAACGAAGCCGCTCGGGATCTCGTAGAGCACACCACGACCGCCTTCTACGACGTCACCCGCCGGATCGGCCGATGGGTGGATTTCGAGGACAGCTACAAGACGATGGACATCGAATTCATGGAGTCGGTCTGGTGGGGCTTCAAGCAACTCTGGGATCGGGGCCTGATCTACAAGGCCTTCAAGGTGCTGCCCTACTCCTGGGGCGCCACAACGTCGCTGTCGAACTTCGAGGTGAACCTCGGCGGGTACCGCGACATCGAAGATCCATCGTTGACGCTGCGCCTCCGCATCATCGACGGAAACGACCATGCGTTCGCCGGCGACTACCTCCTTGTGTGGACGACGACGCCCTGGACCCTTCCCGGAAACCTCGCGGTTGCAGTCGGTGAGTCCATCGAGTACGTGCGGGTTGCAGATGCGGGAGAGCACTACTGGATCGCCCGGGAACGAGTCGGTGACACCTGGGGTGACACGGCGCCGCAGGTCGTCGGAACCGCGTCCGGCTCCGAACTGCTCGGCATCGGCTACGAACCGCCCTTCCCTCACTTCGAGAGCGAACGGGAGAACGGAGCCTTTCGTGTGGTGGCGATGGATGAGGTCACGACGGTGGACGGGACCGGACTGGTCCACACTGCGCCCGCGTACGGCGAAGCGGACTTCTTCGCCCTTCGGGATGCCGAGATCTCCGCCCTCGTCGATCCGATCGACCTCGAGGCGCGATTCACCGACCAAGTCCCCGAGGTCGAAGGTCTCCACGTCAAGGCTGCAGATCCCATCCTGATCGCGCTCCTCAGGGACCGGGGCGTGCTCGTGCACGAGGGGACGATCACCCACAGCTACCCGTTCTGTTGGCGCACCGACACCCCGTTGATCTACAAGGCCATCC
>JAUVNV010000029.1 GCA_030599515.1 Acidimicrobiia bacterium | reverse complement strand
GTGAAGCGGGTCAGCGTCGTGAAGTTCCCGTAGAGAAACGAGAGGCGGTAGTCGTCGTCCTTGAGGTACAGCGACTCACGCATCCCCGGGGGCAGCTGGTAGATGAAACAGAACTCGCAGTGGTTGTCGCACGTTTGGACCCGGTCGAAGATCGACGATGAGAGCCTGATCCCCAGGGGCTCGCCGGCGATCTTGTCGAGACGGATCGTTCGCTCCCCGCTCTCATCTCGGATCGTGACCTCGGGTTCCGGGTCGTCGATGAGTTGCTGATACTCGATCACGTCAGACGGAACGACGCCGTTCACAGCGACGAGTTCATCACCGATCGACAACCCCGCCGCGGCGGCCGGGCTGTCAGCAACGATCTCGATCACAGTGGGATTGGACATCGCTGACGATGGTACCCGTCCGATCTCCAGACCCGACGGCCTCTATGCTCGCCCTGATGAGCCCACAGGTACTCCTAGCCGAGCCGCGCGGCTTCTGCGCAGGCGTCGAGATGGCGATCAAAGCGTTGACGTGGATGGTCCAGACGTTCGAACCTCCCGTCTACTGCTACCACGAGATCGTGCACAACGCTGCAGTCGTAGATGCGTTCGAACGGGCCGGCGTCGTCTTCGTGAGCGACGTTGCCGAGGTTCCCGTCGGTCGACCCGTGATGCTATCCGCCCACGGCTCAGCGCCCGAGGTCGTTGCCGCAGCGGAGGATCGGGCTGCGGTCATGATCGATGCCGTGTGCCCCCTCGTGACGAAGGTGCATCACGAGATGCGGCGCATGTCCGATCGGGGATACGAGATCATCTACGTCGGCCATGAAGGGCACGACGAGGCGATCGGGGCGATCGCCGAAGCGCCGAGTGCAACCACGTTGGTCGATCCCGTCGAAGGACTGCTCTCCTTTGAGCCAGGTGATCCCACGAAGGTGGCGCTCCTCGCGCAGACGACGCTCGGACTGTACGAGTGGGAGGACGTCCTGGCCGACGCCGGAGCGCGTTTTCCCGGACTCGAAACCGCGAGGAAGAGCGATCTTTGCTACGCCACCACGAATCGCCAGACGGCGATCCTGCGCCTCGCTGAGTCGGCGTCGGTCATTCTCGTCGTTGGGTCCGAGAACTCATCGAACACCCAGGCTTTGGTCCGGGTCGCCCGGATGTCCGGCGTCCGTGCGCATCGAGTCGACGGTCCCGAAGATGTTGATCCCTCATGGTTCGACGATGACGACCTGGTGGGCGTGACCGCGGGCGCTTCGGCTCCAGATCAACGCGTGCGAGCGGTCATCGAGGCGGTCGCGCCGGGCGGTGCCGTCGAGATCGTTCGCGTGACGGAGGAGGATGAGTACTTCCCGCTCCCCCCTCGCCTCCGGACTTTCGTCAAGACGGTGCAGGCTCTCGTGGAGGGAGCGTTCGCCGCCCCGGACCCGGGCGCCCACGGTCCGATCGAAGACGATCGCGGTTGGGATGCCAGCGAGGCGCTTGCGCTGTTGGGCGTGTGAATCGTGGACAGACACGAGATTTGAGACGTGAGAGATGCAGCCTGCGTCTCAAGTCTCATGTCTTGCGGCCGATGCCAGGACCCGCTCTACCACCTCATCGATACTGAGATCACTCGTGTCGATGATCTCGGCATCGGCTGCGGGCCGGAGCGGGGACGCCTTGCGACTGGAATCCGCGTGGTCTCTGGCCGCCAACTCCGCGGCGATTTGATCCTTGGACTTGTCGGCCGCCTCTGCGTCCCCGGATCGGCGCGCGGCCCGGATCTCGGGTCGTGCGGTCAAGTAGATCTTCACGGGCGCATCGGGGAAGACCACGGTTCCGATGTCACGCCCTTCGACGACGGCGGAACCGCCTTGCTTCGCTACCCACGCCTGCTGCAGCGCGACGATCTGCTCCCGGACCTCGGGGTGGGTTGCCACGATGCTCGAAGCCTTGGTCACCTCGTCGCTGCGAAGATCCTCAGTGACGTCGACACCGTCGATGCTGACGATCCCGTCGACGATCCGTATGTCCAACCCATCGAGCGCAGCCAGGACGGCGGTGCTGTCACCGAGAGGAGCTCCGCTCCGGAGCGCGACGAGCCCGGCAGCCCTGTAGGTGGATCCGGTGTCGAGATGCGGGAGTCCAAGGGCCTCCGCTACGCGGCTCGCCACCGTGGACTTGCCGACGCCTCCCGGTCCGTCTACCGCGATGACCACACTGCCTCCAGAGTCTCATAGAACGACGGCCAGGATACGTTCGCCGCCGAAGCCCCGAGAACCGTCACCGGACCGTCGGCAGCCGTCGCGGCAACGGCGGCCGTCATCGCTATCCGATGATCACCTCCAGCATTGACGAAGCCACCGTCGAGAAAGCCGGTGCCTACCACCGCGAAGCCGTCTTCGGTCGGCTCCGCTCCCCCGCCCAGGGCTCGGATCATCCGGGTCGTGCTCGAGATACGGTCGCTCTCCTTCGCCCGCAGTTCGGTGGCTTCGCGAACGATCGTCACTCCCTCCGCGTACGCGGCGAGCACGGCAACAAGCGGCAGTTCGTCGATGGCTGCCGCAACCGTGTCCCCGAAGACTTCAACGGCCTGCAATGGCCCTCCCGTCACCGCGACGGTTCCGATCACGTCGCCGTGGATCGATCCCGTCACCTCGCCGTGCACCGTGGCCCCCATCGCTTCGAGGATCGTCAAGAAACCGAGTCGACCCGGGTTGAGAGAGATCCCCGGGGTGACGACGTGAGCGCCCTCCACCAGGGCTGCGCTCGCCCAGAGGTACGCAGCACTCGATGGGTCTCCCGGGATGTCGTAACGGGCACCGGGGATCCGACCGGGCGCAATCCTCATCTTCGTTCCTTCGCCCGTCGTTCCGAGACCGAACGCCTCGAGCCACCGTTCCGTGTGATCGCGATACCCAGCCGGGCTGTCGATCGTTGATGGTCCGTCTGCCTGAATCGCCGCCATCTCGAACGCGGTGCGGACCTGGGCGGAAGCGACGTCGATCATCACATCGGCTCCACTCAGTGAAGCCTCACCGGTTGTGATGGGCGCGGTGCCGTTCTCCCGTGTCGAGAGTTCCAATCCGAGCGCACCAAGCGGCGCCACGAGTCGGCCCATCGGACGCGAGAGCAACGAGTCATCACCAGTGAGCGTGATCCGGAACGGGGCGGCGGCGAGGCTGCCGGAGAGCAGACGCATCGTTGTGCCGGAGTTCCCGCAGTCGATGGGTCCATCCGGCTCCATGATCCTCTCACCGGCTGCGAAACGGTCACCGATGCGCTGCATTCCGAGGCGACCCAGCGCTCCCGCGGTCGTGGCAACGTCCTGACCCGGTGCGAGGCCCGTGATCTCGCTCTCACCTTCTGCGAGCGAGGCGAACACCAGCGCACGGTGCGATAGCGACTTGTCTCCCGGGATCTTGACACCGGTGCGGAATACTCCTCCGGCCGGTTCAATCTTCCTCTCGTCCTCCATCGGGCACCTCCTCCCCCGCTTGGTACAACGCTCGGATCTCTTCGATCGTGAGCGGGCGACACTGGCCCGGAGAGAGTGAAGTGTCCCTCAACGGACCGATCGAGGTACGAACGAGGCGCTGAACCGGGTAACCCACGGCCTCGAACATCCGGCGAACGATCCGCTTCCGCCCTTCGCCCATGGTCACCTCGATGAGCGAGGTGTCGCTGGAGCGATCGACGATGCGAGCCGATACGGCGGCGGCAGGACCGTCGTCGAGGTCGACGCCGCTCGTCAGTCGGCGGATCGTCCTCGTCTCCACAACACCGGCGACGAGCACGACATAGGTCTTGTGCACGCCGAACCTCGGGTGGGTGATCCTGAGTGTGAGGTCTCCATCGTTGGTCAGCACCATCAGCCCCTCGGAGTCGGCATCCAGGCGGCCTGCCGGATAGACCCGCGGTCCGTCCGGGACCAGATCAACGACGGTCGGTCTTTCCTGCGGATCATCTGCGGTGCTGACCGTCCCCACCGGCTTGTAGACGGCGTAGTAGGCCAGATCCGGCGCGATCGGGAGCGGTACACCGTCGATCTCCACTCGAGCGGTCGCAGGATCGACCTTCTGGCCGAGATGCGCCCGCCTTCCGTCGACGGTCACGCGACCCTTTGCAATGAGGGCCTCTGCATGGCGACGCGAAACGAACCCGGAGCGGCCGATCAGCTTCTGGAGTCGTTCGATGATCCCTCCGGTCGGAAGGGCCGCTCGAGCGTCTCGACGATCTCAGCCGGCGGCACGTGGTCGGCAAGCGGTGGCAGGTCCAAGGGGTTGTCGATCCCCAGCTTCTCGAGGAACAGTTCGGTGGTGCCGTAGAGGATCGCCTGACCCGGCCCGGGCGCGGTGCCGATCTCCCGAACGAGACCCCGACGCTCGAGGGTGTGGAGCGCGCGCTCGGAGTCGACGCCTCGCACCTCGGCGATCTGCCCGCGTGACACGGGTTGCTTGTAGGCGACTACAGCGAGGGTCTCGAGCGCCGCGTTCGATAGCCTGGTCGCTCGTTCCGATGCGGCGAACCGCTCGACGTAGGGCAGCATGTCAGGAGCGGTGTACAGACGCCATCCTCCCCCCACCTGACGAAGGATGAACCCCCCTTGCCGATCCGTGAACTCGCGCTCGATAACATCGAGCGTCGCCTCGACGTCTGCGTGAGGAGCCTCGACCACTTCGGCGAGTTCCTGTGTCGTGATCGGCGTCTCGGCGACGAACAAGATCGCTTCGAGCGCACTGCGGATCTCCATCAGAGTGATTCCTCTCCGCTGAGCAGTGCCTCGAGCCGTTCGGCTGCAACTGCTTCGCTGTATCCGATCATGATCGGTGCCTGCCGATCGTCTTGCGAGACCCTGAGGATGCCCCATCGCGCGAGCTCGAGCAGACCGAGGAAGTACGCGACCACCTCCACCGAACGCGAGCAGTGAGCAACCACAGACTCGAAATCGGTCTCGATCGCGGCCGCCATGCGATCCTGGAGGTCGAGCATCGCCTCCTGAACCGACGGCAACTCCAGATCCAGGTGGTCGACATCGACCGCATCGCCCTCATCGGCGAAGACCCGTTCGGCGATGGCCGCGAGGCCGACAGCGTCGACCGGCAGCACGAACGAGGGCGGCGGAGGGGTTACGTCCTCCAGACCGACCGATCGGGCGACGAACCGTTCGTTCGCGGCGATCCGGTGGGCGAACACTGCAGCCACATCTTTGAACGTCAGACTCATGAGAAGGCGCGAGAGCAAGCGGTCGCGCTCCTCGGCGAGGGCGAGCTCGTCGTCGAGGTCGATCTCACGGTCGTCGGGGAGCAGACGCCGGGCCTTCAACTGGATGAGGGTCGACGCGATCAACAGGAACTCGCTCGTGACGGCAAGGTCCATCTCGCTCATTACGTCGAGGTAGCCGACGTACTCGGCGACGAGGTCGGAGAGGCTCAGTTCGGTGATCTCGACCTGGTGTGACGTGATCAGCTGGAGCAGCAGATCCAACGGTCCTTCGAAGATCCGGGTCTTGACCTCATACGTCATGGCGCATGATGGTATCGCCTCGAACACGCCAGAACGAGGAACGTCGGCTATCCATCCGCATCGAGCAGCACCTTCCAACGGGCTGGATCCGTACCGGCCGGGGCAGAACCCGGGTGATATCGGGCGAAGGCGACCGCAAGTGGCCCACAACCCGCCTCTTCGAGATCCACCGCACCGCGCCGTCCGTGATCGCGGTACGTGCGCATCCGTGCCGTCATCGGCATGCCCACGGCGTCAAGAACCGTCGCGATCGAACGCGATACAGCGCCGATGTTCGAGTGCCGCTTACCGACGTCGTGTACGAGGGCTGCCTCAACTGCCCCCAAGTCATCGGGAGCGACCGCGTACACGCGACGAGCAACGTCGACGGCGTGCCGCTGATCGGGCGAGCTCTGAGACCAGAACAACTCGGCGCAACGTCCGTTGAGATGATCGTGCACAAAGCGTTGATCCCCGGGACCCGGTGGCTCGGCGCGAAGATGCCCGAAGAAGCGTCCAACGAGATGGCCGACTCTGTCGAAGCTTCGGGTCACGAGGCTGCTTGTTTGCACCTCACGCAGCGCCGTACGGCCGGGAGATACTGAATGCGGTCCAGCCCGATCTGTTCACCGCAGGTCTCGCAGATCCCATACACGCCATCGGCGATCTTGCCCAGGGCGACGTTGGCCCGGTCGAGTCGAATCTTGAAGGCCTCAGCCAGGCGAAGCACCTCGGTTCGTTCAGCGGTGACGGCGCCGGCGTCGGCGAACGCATCCCCGTAGTCAACAGTGCCGTTGAGTTGCCCGGATTCATCCGCGCCGATTTCCTCGAGCTGCCGCAGGACCTTGGTGCGTTCCTCGATGAGGCGTGCTTCGGCAGCAGCGGTATCGATCGTCTCGGTCATGGGGAACCTCATCCTCCTCTTCGTCCCTACCGGGCGCGTGGGTGCGCCGTAACGTACACCTCGTAGAGGTGCTCGGGGGACACAAGGGTGTAGACCTGTGTGGTGCTGATACTAGCGTGACCGAGCATTTCTTGGACGGTTCTCAGATCCGCTCCCCCTTCGACCATGTGGGTCGCCGCCGAGTGGCGGAGGACGTGTGGGGACAGAGCGTCGTCTTCGATACCGGCGCGGCGACCGTTTCTCTTGACGATGTCCCACATTCCCTGTCGTGTCAGCGACATGCCTCTGGCATTGACGAACAGGACATCGCTCCGCTCGCTCTCGCTGAGAAGTTCAAGCCGCACCGGAAGGTATCTTTCGATCGCGACCCTCGCGTAACTTCCGAGCGGAACAAGACGCTGCTTGTCTCCCTTGCCGATCACGATCACCGTTCCGGATTCAAGGTCCAGGTCCGTCAGACCGACGGTGACCGCCTCCGTGACCCGTGCCCCGGTGGCGTAGAGGAACTCGAGGATCGCTACGTCTCGGATGCCGAGCAGCGTTGCCCGGTCGGGTGCATCGAGTAGATCCCCTATCTGATCGATCGTGAGAGCCTTCGGAAGCGATCGGGGTCTCCGGGGCGCTTCGATCAAGACCGTGGGGTCATCGGTCACGTGGCCTTCGATGACGAGGAACCGGTGGTAGCCGCGCACGGCAGCGAGTTTTCGCGCCCGGGTCGACGGGGCGAGGCCACGGCGCGACAGATCCGCGACGAAACCCCCGACATCCCAGGTTGACGCCTCCTCATCGAGGAAATCGAAGTAGTCGACGAGATCGCGCCGGTACGCGGCCACCGTGTTCAACGAGAGGCCTCTCTCCGACCGCAGGGCGCCCAGGTACTCCTCAGCGTCGGCCGGCAGGGACGTCATCGCCCGGCGGCGAGGAGAAGCCCTGCCACCGTCTTGGCATCGGTGATCGCACCGGCGCGGACTTGCATGACGGCTTCGTCGAGGCGCATGCGCACTATCCGGGAGTGATGCTCTTCCGCGCCCGTCGGTCGAGCCGGTACCGCAGCAAGATCGGTCGCAACGTAGATCGTGATGCATTCGTC
Organism: Acidimicrobiia bacterium; assembly: GCA_030599515.1. Classification (GTDB taxonomy): domain Bacteria; phylum Actinomycetota; class Acidimicrobiia; order Spongiisociales; family UBA5794; genus JAHEEL01. The sequence continues at coordinate 7,000 of JAUVNV010000029.1, read as the reverse complement.
GCTGAATCCCGGTGTGGTGAGAAGATCGATCAGATGTTCCAGGCGCCCGGGAGTGAACCCGATCTCCTCTTCGAGTTCACGTTCGGCCGTCTCACGCCGGTCCTCGCCGGGGATGTCCAGCTTCCCTGCAGGGATCTCCAGAAGTGGCCGGCCCACGGGAACCCGGTGCTGTTCGATCAAGATCACGTCGTCACCGACGATCGGAACGACGGCCACGGCCCCGGGATGGGCGACGATGACTCGGCTGATCGCCGTGCCGTCCGGTGTCATGACGGTGGCTCGATCAAGCCTGAGGAAGGACTCTTCAGCGATCGTCCTCGACCCCAAGGTCCGGAATCCACTCATCTCATCGGCTTGTGACGACCGGCGCCTCAGAGACGGCGGACTCGGAGGTTCCTTGCGCCCGCCGGTGCTCGAGTGCCGCCGCTATGAAACCCGTAAACAGGGGGTGGGGATCATCGGGTCGCGACTTGAACTCCGGGTGGAACTGCGACGCGACGAAGAACGGATGCGACGGCAGTTCGATGATCTCAATGAGCCGATCGTCGGGAGACAGACCCGAGAACACGAGCCCGGCAGACTCGAGTTCGTTCCGATATCGATTGTTGACCTCCCACCGATGTCGATGCCGCTCGTAGATCACCGACTCCCCGTAGAGCTCCTCCGTCAGTGTGCCCGGGGTCAGCTTCGCCGGGTAGATGCCGAGACGCATCGTCCCGCCGAGATCCTCGACATCCGCCTGATCCTCCATCAGATCGATGACGGGATGCCGGGTCGTGGGATCGAATTCCGAACTGTGGGCGCCTGCGTGACCGAGCACGTTGCGCGAGTACTCGATTACCGCGCATTGCAGGCCGAGGCAGAGACCGAGGAACGGCACACCGTTCTCGCGAGCGTGCCGGATCGCTTCGATCTTGCCCTCGATGCCGCGAATCCCGAATCCGCCGGGGACGAGAATTCCATCAAGGCCGTCGAGATGGGTCGATGCGAGAAGGCCGTCGACCTCCTCTGCCGGAATCCAGCGGATCTCAACCTTGGCGCCGTTCACCGCAGCAGAGTGGCGCAGGGACTCGACGACGGAGAGATATGCATCGGGAAGCTCGACGTACTTACCCACGAGTCCGATGGTGACCGGCTCGGCTGCACTCTCCATGCGCTCCACCATCGTGCGCCATGCCTCGAGGTCCGGTGCTTCGGTCTCAAGCCCGAGCTCACGACAGACAACCGAGTCGAGGCCCGCCTCGTTGAGGGCCAACGGCACCCCGTAGATGTTCGGCACGTCGACCATGTTGATCACGGCATCGGGTTCAACGTCGCAGAAGAGGCTGATCTTGCGCCGAGCCGGATCCTCGATCGGTCGATCCGACCGCACGACGATCACTTCAGGGAGGATGCCGCGCGAACGAAGTTCGGCCACGCTGTGCTGAGTTGGCTTCGTCTTCAACTCGTCGCTCGTCGCGAGGTACGGCACCAGTGTCACGTGGATGTAGCACGTGTTCGCAGCTCCGACGTCCTTTCGAATCTGCCGGATGGCCTCCAGAAACGGAAGGCTTTCGATGTCGCCGACCGTTCCTCCAACTTCGGTGATGACGACGTCGACATCGTCGCTCCGACCCAGTTTGCGGATACGGGACTTGATCTCGTTGGTGATGTGAGGAATCACCTGAACGGTCGCTCCGAGATAGTCGCCGCGCCGCTCCTTGCGGATCACCGACTGATAGATGGAACCGGTCGTTACGTTGGAGTCGCGTCTGAGGTGGACGCCGGTGTACCGCTCATAGTGGCCGAGGTCGAGATCGGTCTCCCCGCCGTCATCGGTAACGAAGACCTCGCCGTGCTCGAATGGGTTCATCGTGCCGGGGTCGACGTTGATGTACGGGTCGAGCTTCTGGAGAGTCACGCTAAGTCCGCGTGCTTCGAGGAGCCTCCCGAGAGATGCGGATGTGATGCCCTTGCCCAGACTTGAGGTCACCCCACCGGTGACAAATACGTGCTTGGTCACGCTGCGCTCCACCTCGGAAGGCCGCCAGCATACCGGACGCGTCCCGCTGAGCGTGGAACCGCCCTTCACGACGCTGTGGGAGAGCGCTGAGCGATCGTCAAGAGCTCGGCGGCGTGTTCCCGCCCCCGTTCACTGTCGGGGAGTCCCGCGAGCATCCGGGACAACTCCTCCAGCCGCTCGTCGCCGTCCAGTTCGGAGACCGTTGCCGTGTTGCCCTCCCTGCGAACGACGAAGTGAGACTCCGCGAAAGCAGCCACCTGCGGAAGATGCGTCACGCAGAACACCTGTCGTCCCAGGGCGAGATGCTTCAGCTTCACCCCCATCGCGAGCGCCGTCGCTCCTCCAGTCCCGGCGTCGATCTCGTCGAACGCGATGATCGACGCATCGGATGTTCCCGAAGCGAGCCTGAGGGCGAGGATGAGTCGACTCAATTCGCCGCCGGATGCGATCTTGGACACCGGGCCGGGAACCAGCCCCCGGTCCGACGAGAATTCGAGAATCACCTGATCCGCTCCCTCCGGGCCGGGATCGCGTTCCGTGACCCGGAACGCAACGTACGGATCGGTGAATCCGAGATCCTGAAGATGCTCGATCGTGTTCGCCGAGATGCGCTCGCCGGTCTCTCTGCGCTGCCGTCTCAGCTCTCCCGCTGCTTCGCCCACGTCGGCACGAGCCGCCGCAAGAGCGCGGGCGATCTCGCCCGATCGATCGAGGAGGTCTTCCAGCTCCTCTGCTCGCTCTGTCGCCCGTGTCTCGAATATGAGAACAGCGTTCAGATCGTCGCCGTACTTGCGCTTCAGATCGCCGAGCAAGGCGAGGCGCTGCTCGACCCGTTCCAGATCCTCGGGATCATGACCGAGGTCGGCGCTCACCCGAGCGATCTCGGCGTTGAACTCAGAGAGCAGTTCGTTGAGTTGTCCGCTCAGATCAGCGAGCGGGGTGAGCGACGGAGCGGTGCGGGAAGCCGCACGGAGCTCTCGATCGGCGCTCTCGAGAGCGGAGGATGCCCCACCCTCCCCTGCAGCGTCCTGCACCGCCGCGAGACGTTCCCTGAGTTCCTCGGAGTTCCGGAGACGCGAGTCCCGTTCCTCCATCTCTTCGTCTTCCCCCGGCATGAAGCCCGCGGCGGCAATCTCATCCCTCTGGAAACGAACCATGTCGAGCTCTCGCTCGAGGGCGCGATGGTCTCCCCCGAGAGCAGCAGCTTGTTTCTCCGTATCGACCAGCGTCTGCCATGCTGCTCCGTACCGGGCTAGAGCATCTCTCCCTGTCTCGGCCATGGCTCCGTCGAGGAGATGCCGAACAGCTCTCGGCTCACTGAGCAGGGTTCGATCGTGCTGCCCGACGACGTCCAGTACGCCACCCAGCGCTTCCGCCAGGTTCCCTGCTGTCGCCATCGATCCATCGATCGAAGCCCGCGAACGCCGGCGATTCACTCTGCGACCAAGGACGTGTTCTTCATCGCCCTCGACGAATCGCGCCTCGACGGTGGTCTCGTCCCCGTTCGGACCGATCTGATCCTTGCGTGCCTGCTCACCCCGCAGCAATCGCAGGGCACCGAGGAGCAGGGTCTTCCCCGTCCCCGTCTCTCCCGTGATCACTACGAGACCCGGTCCCGGTTCGAGGTGCGCGCTCGGAATCAGACCGAGATTGCGGACGGACAACTCGTCAAGCATGTGCGAGGCCGAACTGGTGTCGTACGGCCTGCGGGAACGGGTGCGTGTCGAGCGTCATGAATCTGGCGGCCTGAGAACCACGGGACACGACGACGCTCTCACCCGGATCGACGGTCGCCGTCTCTCGTCCGTCGACGTTCACCCGTGCAGGTCGGTCGATCTCGAGGGTCACCGTGATCTCGGCATCCGGGGACACGACGATGCTTCGCGACAGCAGGCTGTGAGGAGCGATAGGTGTGAGGACGAGAGCCTCAACCTCGGGGTCGACAACGGGTCCTCCTGCTGACAGCGAGTACGCGGTAGAACCGATCGGAGTCGCGATGATCATTCCGTCGGTGCGGTACTCCGCGAACCGCCGGCCGTTGATCGCAACGCTGATCTCGATGATCCGCTCACTCACGACCTTCTCGATGACGACGTCGTTGATCCCGGTCGCAGTGAAGCCCGAACCCTCGACGCTGACCGTCATGACGGGGAACACGCGAAGCCTTCCGTGTGCGAGAGCCTCGGCGAAAGCCTCGATCTCGTCGACCGCGAACTCAGCCAGATACCCGACACGGCCGACGTTGATCCCCGCAACGGGAATCCCGGCACTCAGCGCCAGACGTCCTGCTCTCAACACGGTTCCGTCGCCTCCGACACCGATCACCGCTTCGACTTCTGACGGAAGGATGTCGCCGTTCATGGTGACGGCTTCAACGTCGCGCCTGTGACACGCCGCGACAAGGACTCTCGCCGCGTCGGCTGCGTGCGGCTTTTCTTCGTGGACGACGATGGCGATGCGCTTCACGGTTGGCTCTCCTCGAGGACGATCGCTCGTACGGTACCCCCATCGACCGTCCGTTCCGCGATCCTGCCGTGGATGAGGAACTCGCGATTCCCCTCCGTTCCGGTGATCGGAGAGACGACGAGGCCGACCACGCCGATACCGCTCGAAGCGAGAGCGTTCGACGCTTGCTCGATGGCGAGCACGTGTGCCTCTGGATCTCGCACGATGCCGCCCTTCCCGACGAGATCCTTCCCCACCTCGAACTGCGGTTTCACGAGGAGAATCCAGTCCGACGTGGATGAGCCGAGGGACGCGAGTTGCGGGGCCACGAGTGCAAGTGAGATGAAGGACAGATCGACTACGACGAGGTCGAACGGAGCACCGAGATCCGTTGGGTCCGCGTGTCGGATGTTCGTGCGCTCGACAAGGGTTACGCGCTCGTCGATCCGGATCCGGTTGTGCATCTGGCCGTATCCCACGTCGACTCCCACGACCTCGGCCACTCCTCTCTGCAGCAGACAATCGGTGAACCCACCCGTGGAGGCACCCACGTCGATCGCCCTTCTTCCGGCAATGGGGACCTTGAATACCTCAAGGGCTCCTTCGAGCTTCGCTCCGGCACGGCTCACGAAGCGGGCGGGCGGTCCGTCGACCGAAACCGGCTCCTCGGGAGCAACGAGCGTCGACGGCTTCGGAGACGGGTTGTCTCGAACTCTCACGAGACCGGCTTCAATCACGCGCCGTGCTTCAGCGCGTGACTGCACGAGCTTGCGTCGGACCAACTCGGTGTCGAGGCGCCTCCTGGTCAGGGTGTGACGCTCCCGGCACCGCCGTCGACACTGTCGAGGGCGTCCCCGAGCATGCGAGCGATCTCTTCGGCCTTCTCGGGAGCTTCGGCCGGTTCCGACTGCTCGAGATCGGCCTCCAGGCTGTCGAGATCGGCGTCGGGGTCTGGGACGGATTCGTTCGCGTTCTGCACCATGGACACATTATCCCCGGTTCTCGGATGCTTCGAGTGACATGAGTTCTGGCAGGTGCGCGATCGTGGCGATGATGTAATCCGGTCGTAGTTCCGGCGGCAATGGGTCGTGATGGTCGGTGACACCGCTGAGCACGAGGATCTTCCCCCACCCGGCATCCGCTGCCAGGGCGAGGTCGGTCTCGGGGCGATCCCCGACCATCCAGACCTCGGGATTCTCGATCTTCCGCTCGACGAGGTCACGCATCGGCCGATTCGGCTTGCCGCACACGATCGGTGTCGTCCCCGTCGCCCGCTCCACGGCAGCTACGATCGACCCTGCTCCCGGATACCGAGCGTTCGGCATCGGGTAGGTTGCATCATCATTCGTTGCCACGAACCGAGCCCCTCCCCCGATGGCGACGACAGCTCGCGTCAATCGCTCGTATGAGAGACCGAGGTCAAGTCCTACGACCACTGCGGTCGCGTTGGCGGGATCGGTCGTGAGTTCGATTCCGGCCCCTGAGAGTGTTGCACCGAGTTCGTCGGAGCCGAGCACCAGGCACGTCTCGTTGCTGTCCCGAAGCAGGTTCGCAGCGGCGAGCCCGGATGTGACAATCGATCCCGGCTCCGGAACGAAACCGGTCCGGCGGGCGATGTTCCCGGCCACCGTTTCCACGGCGCGAACCGAGTTGTTGGTGGCGAACAGGATCTGATGTCCGGCATGCCGAAGAGCCGTGAGCGCTTCGCCTGCGCCCGGGACTCCGCTCCTATCGAGGTAGACGACACCATCCAGATCGAATACGAATGTCTTGTGCGAACCGTCCGAGAGGGTGCCAGTCATCTCGGCCCCGATGAGACGTCATCGGGTTCCCGTGCGAAGTCGGATGGGGCGTCCGAGCGGTGCATGGTGATCGATCGTGCCTTGAATCCATTCGATTCGAAGAAGTTCTTCGCCAACCGGTGCCCGGGGCTCACGCGAGCATCGAACAAGTCGATCCCACGGCGTTCGAGATGCTCCATCGCGAGATCGAGCATGGCGGCGCCAACGCCGACCCCCCTTGCCTCATGATTGGTGAAGATGATCTGCACGACACCGATGCGACGATCAGGAACCGGCTTCAGAAGCGGTTCCTCGACGGCGACGAGGAACCCGGCGGGCACACCGTCGATCTCGCCGATGATCACGATCGCGTCGTTTCGATCCAGGAGAAGCGACAACGTGTCCTGGATCGGTTGGGCCAGGCCGTCGGCAAACGGCCAGATCGAGCGGATCGCAGACTGCTCTGCTGCGAGCTCTCGGTACATGCGCACGACCTCGGGGATGTCGTCGACCGATGCGTGGCGTGCGAAGATGTTCATGGGGTCGTTCGGGAGCATGAAGCCATCATGGTCCGAACTCGGAGCAACGCGTGGAGCAGGTATCGGATCCGACCGCTCAGTCGAGGCGTGCTGTTCTCCAACGATCCTGCGAAACCCGGGCTCGCTGCGCTCGCCGTACTCGGTAGTCGGTAGTCGGTACTCGGTAGTCGGTAGTCGGTAGTCGGTACTCGGTACTCGGTACTCGGTACTCGGTACTCGGTACTCGGTACTCG